>JAEYZV010000122.1 GCA_023427865.1 Acidobacteriota bacterium | reverse complement strand
GCCGCCCACGTTCGTGCGCCTACTCGTCGTCGGGCAGCTTCTTCACGAGCGCCGCGAGCCGCTCGTTCTCGTAGGTGACGGTGTTCAGGAACAGGCTCTCGATGAAGTAGGCACGCAGTTCCTCCGGTGAGAGCTGATCGACGACGTGCTGGATTTCCCGCATCATGTCCTCGAACGTGCGGCCGAGTTCGTGCCGGACCGTCACTTCCTGGAACAGGGTCTCGACGACCGCGAGCAGGTCGCCGTCGAGTGGAATCTCGACGCCCGTGCTGGTCTTGATCGCGCGCATGGTCGTCAGGCTCCGAAACTTGCCAACGCGCTGTCGGCGTCGGGATGCACATCGATGAAGTTCTGCGTGCCCGTCATCGTCAGCATCGTCTCCACCCGTTTCTGGACGCCCGAGAGCTTCACCTCGCCGCCGGCGCCGCTGATCTGCCGGTACAGGTCCATGAGGCAGCCGATGCTCGCGCTGTCGACGTAGGTGACGGGCGTGAGATCGATCAGCACCTTGCGCCGGCCCTGCTGCACGAGCGCGCTGACCGCGTTCGCGAAATCCGGGAGGATCGGGTACAGCATCCGGGCCTC
This sequence comes from Acidobacteriota bacterium, assembly GCA_023427865.1. Classification (GTDB taxonomy): domain Bacteria; phylum Acidobacteriota; class Vicinamibacteria; order Vicinamibacterales; family Vicinamibacteraceae; genus Luteitalea. The sequence goes on along the minus strand of JAEYZV010000122.1, from coordinate 8,781 downwards.
CTGGACCCGGACGACGGCCACGTCGCCGTGCTGCTCGGTGGTCAGGTTCATCGTCGATTGGCTCCGTTGCACTACTCGCGCCTGACGGCGGTCGCCCGGCGCGGGGTGGACAGCCCCGAGTCCTGCAGACGACGGATCTGTCGGGCCAGTTCCGTGCGTCCGCGATTGATGCGCGATTTCACCGTGCCTTCCGGCAGGTCGAGCATCGCCGCGATCTCCTGGTAGGACAGTTCCTTGATGTCGCGCAGCAGGACCGCCGAACGCAGCGTCGGCGCGAGCTGGTTGAGCGCCAGTCGCAGCAACGCGCGCTGATCCTCGCGCTCGATGCCGGCCAGCGGTCCGGGTTCGGCCCTGGTGGCCGTCCCCATCTCCCGCGAATCCACGTCGCGCGAGATCGTCTCGCGTTCCTTGCGGATGCTGCGGTAGTGATCGATGCACAGGTTCCGGCTGATGCTGATCAGCCAGGTCTGGAAGTTGGCGCGGCGGTCGAACGTGTGCAGCGACTTGAAGATCTTGACGAAGATGTCCTGCGTCAGGTCCTCCGCCTCGTCGTGCTTGCCGGTGAACTTGTAGGCGACGTTGAAGACCTTGCGCCAGTGCTGCCGGACGATCGCGCCCCATGCATCCTGGTCGCCCGCCAGACACCGCTCGATGAGCGTGTCGATTTCGGAGGGCGGGTGGGTGGGGTCGGAGGTCATGGGCCCGGGAGGGGTTGGCATGATATCAGGCCCGGCTCCGCCTCCGCCGAGGCTTCGGCGGACAAGCCACCTCCAGCGTATGATCCTCGGCGTGGCGGCCAGCGACACCACACAGGCACCCGTATTCACCCTCGACCGCGCCCCCCTCGACCGCATCGCGACGGCGGAGGGCACCCCCTGCTACGTCTACAGCGCCCCAGTCGTGCAAGGGCGGCTTGCCGCGTTGATGGAGGCGTTCGAGGCGTGCCGGTATCCCTACGCGATGCACTACGCCATGAAGGCGAACTCCGCGCTCGGGATCGTGCGGCTCGTGCGCGAGGCGGGGGCCGACACCGACGCCAACTCGATCGGCGAGATCGAGATCGCGCGCCGTGCCGGCTTCCGTCCCGACCAGATCGTCTTCACGGGCGTCGGCAAGTCGCCGGAGGAACTCTCGCGCGCGGTGGCGCTCGACCTGAAGGCGATCAACGCCGAATCGGCGGGTGAGCTCGATCGCATCGACGCGATCGCGCAGGCGCAGGGCCGACGGGCCCGTGTGGCGCTGCGCGTCAACCCCGACGTCGACGCGCAGAGCCACCCCCACATCTCGACGGGCCTCAAGACGAGCAAGTTCGGTGTGCCGCTCGACGACGCGGCGGAGATCCTGCGGGCGCGTCGCGGCGCGCCGGGGCTCGACATCACCGGGCTCCACGTCCACGTGGGATCGCAGATCACGTCGCTCGGGCCGCTGTGCCAGGCCGCGCGCAAGGTCGCCGACCTCGCGATCTCGCTGCGTGCCGAGGGGTTCGCCCTCTCGCACCTCGATCTCGGGGGCGGGCTCGGCATCGTCTACGAGAACGGCGACGTGCCGACGTACGAGGCGTTCGCGCGGGCGCTCGTCGACGTGGCGCGACCCACTGGCCTCACGCTCATCGTCGAACCCGGACGGACCATCGTCGGACCTGCCGGCGTGCTGCTCGCGCGGGTGATCGACGTCAAGCCGCATGCCGGCGGCGGGCGCTTCGTCGTGCTCGACGCGGGGATGACCGAATTGCTCCGGCCCGCGCTCTACGGCGCTTTCCACCGCATCGTCCCCGTGCATAGGACGTCGCGGCCGATCGTGTCCTGCGACGTCGTCGGCCCGGTGTGCGAGAGCAGCGACGCATTCGGGCGCGCGCGCGACCTGCCCGAGCCGCAGGTCGGTGACCTGATGGCCATCATGGACGCGGGCGCGTATGGCGCGGTCATGTCCAACACCTACAACCGCCGTCCGCTGCCACCCGAGGTGCTGGTCCAGGCCGATGGCAGCTGGACGCTGCTCCGGCGCCGCCAGACGATCGACGACATGCTCGCGCTCGAAGAGCCGGCATGACGCGCGGGCGACTCGTTGCGTTCGAGGGGCTCGACCAGAGCGGCAAGCAGACGCAGGCGATGCATCTGCGCGAGGCGCTCGAGGCCGAAGGTCTGGTCGTCGTCAGCTTCGACTTCCCGGACTACGCGACGCCGATCGGCCAGGAGATCGGCGCGGCGCTGCGCGGCGAGCGGACGTTTCCAGCCGATTGCCTGCAGCTGCTGTACGTGGCCAACCGCTGCGAGCACCGGCCGGCGATCGAGGCGGCGCTCGAGGCCGGCCAGTGGGTGATCTGCGATCGCTATCTCGCCTCGTCGATCGCCTACGGCGAGGCGCAGGGCCTCGACGCGGCCTGGCTCCTGCTGATCCAGCAGGTGCTGCCGCCGCCCGACATCACGGTGCTGCTCGACATCGCCCCCGAGGTGGCGGCGCGCCGCAAGCAGCAGGGTCGTGACGCGTTCGAGCGGGACCTCGGGCTGCTGGCGCGCGTGCGCGCGAGTTACCTCCGCCAGGCGACCGCCGCGCCAGGCTGGGTCGTGCTCGACGCCGCCCGCGATCGTGACGAGGTCAGCCGCGACGTCCTGACCATCGTCGGGAAGTAGGGGCCCTTCTTCAATCCGAAGGCAAGGCCCGCTCTACAATCAGAGAAGGCAGGGCCCGCTCTCCGATCAGAGAAGGTAGGGCCGGCTGTCCCAGCCGGGCCGTCTCCGGGCCGTCGGTCCCAGCCGGGCCGTCTGTCTCTCGGCAACGCACTCACTTCCAGCCCGACAGGTCTTCCGGCTTGATCGGCAGGTCCCAGTGCGCCTCGAGCAGTTCGAAGCGCCGCCGTTCCTCCTTCTGGAACGCGTCCTGATCCGGGTAGAGCTCCTTCAGGATCGCGCTGTTGTCGAACGGTGCGAGCGCGGTGGCGGCGTCCTTGAACGTGATCGTCACCCGCATGTCCCAGCGCCCATCTTCGGTGCCGTGATACGTCGGGGAGTCGATGGTGACCCGCACGATCCGGCCAAGCGCCTGCTCCCTCATCAGCACCGGGTAGTGGTTCTTGCGGAAGAGGCTCTTGAACTCGTCGAACGCGCCCCATTTCGTCTTGTAGTAGTACTCGACAATGAAGGGCTGCGCGGTGGTGGCCTGCGTGGCGGCGGGCGCCTGCGCGATGGCAGCCGTTGCCGGCGCGAGGGCGAGCAAAGACGCGAGAAGGGTCGAGCGGAATCGGGACATGGGTGCAGTTCTCCTGGCGCAAGAGAGATAGCACGGAGAGGGGCGGGGAGCGGGTCAGCGGGTACCGGGTGCCGGGTGCCGGGTACCGGTTCCGGGTGGCCGGAACGGGGGACAGGCGAACCGGAGGCCGGGTGCATCGGCGGGGGACGCGGCCCCGGACAATGCGTTCTCCTGGGCGGGATGCGCCGGGCGGCACGTCACTGCCGCCCTGAGGTTCGCCGCCAGCGGACCGATCCGGGACGTCTGCGCACGGTGATGGGGAGCCGCGCAGAGGCGCCCATCGCTGGGCCGAGGCGTTCATTCCGGTGCCGGCGGCGCACGCGCTACCCGCCGGAAGGACGTGGCGTGCGAGCGGCGGTGGCGGCGCGGACCTCCTGCACGCCGGCTTCCCGCAGCACCATGCCGCACGCCGACAGCGTGCCGCCTGTCGTCACCACATCGTCTACGAGCAGGACTCGCGCACCGGCAAGCGCGGACCGCAGCGCGCGGCTGCGGTGCGACGTGAGCGCCGGTCGCAGCGTCACTGTGCCCCTCACATTGGCTCGCCGCTGCGCGGCGGGGAGTCCGGCCTGCGACGGGCGCCACGTGAGGCGCGCGAGCGCGTGCGACACGGGCGGTCCGAGATGCCTCGCGAGTCGTTCGGCCTGGTTGAACCCGCGGGCGAAGCGCCGCCACGGGTGCAGGGGGACGGGTACGACGAGATCGATCTCGTCCAGGTGCAGGTGCGGGTGCGTGGCGAGCCGTGCGGCGAGCGCGGCCCCGAGCGACTGGTGTCCGCCGTACTTGAAGGCCTGGACGATGGCGCGCATGGTGCCGTCGTACCGGGCCGCGCTGGCGATGGCGGCGATGTGGGAGGGGCGATCGGCGCAGCCGCAGGCGGCGCCGATCGGGCAGGACGCGCCGCACGTGGCGCACAGTGGACCGGCGTACCACGGGGCTGCATCCCAGCAGGCGTCGCACACCGGCCCGCGCGTGGGCGCTGTCAGCACCTCGCGACACGCCACGCATCGTGCCGCGATGACGAACGCCAGCACCGCGTCGAGCAGGCCTGGCGTATCGTGGGCGTCACCCAGCGTCGGTGGCCATCTCCGTCCGGGTGGCGGTGCCCCACAACCGATCGAGGGAGTAGAACTCCCGCGTGTCGGGGGTGAACACGTGGACGATGAAGTCGAAGTAGTCGAGGAGGATCCACTCGGCACGGTCGTAGCCCTCGACGTGCGCGGGGCGAACCCCGGCCTGCTTCAGGCGTTCCTCGACCGAGTCGGCGATGGCCTGCACCTGGCGGATGTTGGTGCCGGTGCAGATCACGAAGAAATCGGCGAACGCCCCGGCGCCACGCAGATCCATGAGCGTGACCCGGGGGGACTTCCTGTCCAGCGCCGCGTCGACAGCCGCGCGGACATCGTCCGGAATGGGGGCCGGCTCGTGTTCGGCCCGCTGCGCGTCAGTTCTCGCCATGCAAGCGTCTCGCCGCCGTTGCGGAGGTGTACAGGCCGTGCCGGCGGATGTGCGCGGCCACGGAGGCGGGCACGTCGGTGCCGACCTCCTGTTCAGTAAGGAAGCGTTGACGGATATCGGTCGAGGAGACGTCGGGCGTGTCGGCCCGGACGAGCCAGATTCCGCAGGATTCGAGGACTTCGGGCGCCACGGCCGCCCCGTCGGGCGACGCCGTGCGCAGGCGCGGCGCAACCGCGGGATGCGTGCAGACCGACGCGGGCAGGTCGTGCCCGGGCCTGGTCACGACCACGAAGTGGCCGGCATCGAGCACGTCGGGGAACCGGTGCCATGTGTCGATTGCTGCAAACGCGTCGGCTCCCGTGATGAAGAAAATCTGCGATGCGTCCACGCCTTCGGAGGCGAGCGCCTGCAGGGTATCCCACGTGTACGTCGGACCGGGACGGGAGAGTTCGATGTCGCTGACGGCAAGCAGCGCGTCATCAGCCGCGGCGAGCGCGGCCATCGCGAAGCGATGCCACGGCGACGCACCAGGCGCCGCCTTGTGCGCGGGCACGTGTGAGGGCATCAGCCACACACGGTCCAGCGAGAGAGCCCGGGCCGCGGCGTGGGCGGCGGCCAGGTGTCCGGCATGCACTGGGTCGAGCGTGCCACCGAGCACGCCCACGCGCAAGGGGGACCGACTCATGCGTCGGGGTCCGGCTGCTGATCGGGCGTCGGGCTGCGGAGCGACGAGGCATCGCCCGTGCCGCGCTGCCGCTGCAGGGCGCGCTCGGCGCTCACGTGCTGCACGTACGGCCACAGGGCCTCGAGCAAGGCGGCAACCCCTTCGCCGGTCACCGCCGAGATCGCATGGAACGGCAGGCCGAGCTCCTCGGCGTGCGCACGCAGCGCCTCGAGGCGCGCGGGATCGCCAAGGATGTCGATCCGGTTGGCGGCGACCATCTGCGGGCGCGCCGCCAGCGGCAGCGCGTCGGGATCCAGTGTGTCCGCGTTGGGCACGTATTGTTCGAGCTCGCGCCGGATGACGTCGAGGTCGGCCACGGGGTCGCGACCCGATGCCTCACTCACGTCGACCACGTGCAACAGGATCTTCGTCCGCTCCACGTGGCCGAGGAAGCGGTGACCGAGGCCGCGCCCGGCGTGGGCACCCTCGATGAGCCCGGGCACGTCGGCCATCACGAAGCTCCGGTCGTCGCTGAGCGCGACCACGCCGAGGTTCGGCACGAGCGTGGTGAACGGGTAGTCGGCGATCTTCGGCTTGGCGGCCGAGACCCGCGCGATGAGCGTGGACTTGCCGACGTTCGGATAACCGACGATGCCGACATCGGCAAGCAGTTTCAGCCGGAGGCGGATCTTGAACGACTCGCCGGCCTCGCCCCGGTCGGCACGACGCGGCGCGCGATTGGTGGCCGATACGAAGCGGGCGTTCCCGCGTCCGCCGCGCCCACCCTTGGCCGCCAGCACGCGGTCGCCGACCGTCGTGAGGTCGGCGAACTGGTGCGCGTGGCCGAACTCGTCGATGCGGTAGGCCACGGTGCCCGGCGGCACCGGCAGGTCCATGTCCTTGCCCGATTTCCCGGTGCGGAGCGCACCTTCCCCGTGTCCGCCGCGCTGCGCGGCGAAATCGGGGTGGAACCGGTAGTTGACGAGGGTGTTGTGATGCGGGCTGGCGACGAGGTGGATCGACCCACCAGCGCCGCCGTCGCCGCCATCGGGGCCGCCGCGCGGGATGAACTTCTCGCGGCGGAAACTGATGGCGCCCCGTCCCCCAGCCCCGGCGCTGACGTTGATGTCGACTTCGTCGACGAACATGCGCGGCTGCGGGACGGCTCGAAGCTGTCCCGGGAGGGGTTACTCGGCGACCGGGTGGACGCTGATGAAGCGTCCGCGCGCGCCGTGGTCCTCGAACTTGACCACGCCGTCCACCTTGGCAAAGAGCGTGTCGTCCTTGCCGAGGCCGACGTTGCGGCCGGCATTGAACCGGCGCCCACGCTGGCGGACGAGAATCGACCCACCGGTCACGACGTTGCCGTCGAACTGCTTCACGCCGAGGCGCTGCGCGTTGCTGTCGCGCCCGTTGCGCGAGCTGCCCTGTCCCTTTTTATGTGCCATGACGTACTACCTGGCGCCGATGCGCCGATCGGGCGCGTTCGGGGAGCGCACCCTGTCCAAATGGCGCGTTCAGGGAACGCGCCCTGCCTAGACCAGGATGTCCTTGATCTCGATGCGCGTGTAGGTTGCGCGGTGACCCTTGGTCCGGCGCATGCCCTTGCGGCGCTTCTTCTTGAACACGCGGATCTTCGGGCCGCGCGACTCGCCGGCCACGGTGCCGACGATACGCGCGCCCGAGACGAAGGGGGCGCCGACCAGCACCTCGCCGCCGTCCTTGCCTACGAGCAGCACCTGTTCGACGCTGACTTCCTGGCCGGGTTCGACGTCGACATGGTCGACGGTGACGGTGGCGCCTGGGGTGACCTTCACCTGGCGGCCGCCGCTCTGAATGATGGCAAACACGTTCGTTGCTCCTGCGCGCTGCTCAGGGTCCGAAGCTCCGGACCCGACAAAGACAGCGAGCATACCACACCTCGGAAGACACCGGTAGGGCCGGCTGTCCAGGCCGGCCGTCTGGACGGGGGGCGGAGATGGACGCCTCGCGGTGCGTTCCTGCCACCCGATGTCAGCGGGAAGGTGGCTACTTCAGCAGGATCCGTGAGCCGCGCACGCGGGTCGTGCTCAACGTATTGAGGAACGAGGGCAGCACCGCGTCCATCTGCTCGAAGAAGGACGACAGCGCCGGCACGTTCTGCTGCGTCGGGTACAGCCGCTCTTCCCGGTAGCTCTCCTGGTAGAGCACCGCGCCCGTGCGGCCGTCGATGAAGACGAGCTTGGGGCGGAGGATGTAGCCCTTGCGCTCCATGTAGACGCGCATGGGCACGACCTGGCGCCGGCCGAAGTTGTCGTAGACCTCGCGCTCCTGCGTGACGATGCCCGATGCCTGGTGCGGGCGGAAGATCACGGTACCGGTGACGATCAGCGGCTGCTGGAACTCCTCGCCGATCTTCTTCCAGTAGGCGGCGTTGGCAAACAGGGGCTCGAAGGGCTCCAGGTCCTTCTCGTCGTGAATCCTTTGGGGCAGCGTCAGGCCCGCCGGCATGTCCGCGGCGCCCGTGCCGTTTGCCTGCTCGCGCGCCACCTGCTGGAGCGGCAGTGGGTCGGCCTCGATGACCCTGAGTCGGCTCTTGGTGCGCAACTGGCTGCGCAGCAGACGCACCGTCTCCATGTTGGCGTCCACGTCCTCGGAGCCCCCGGAGATGAAGCCGACCACGTGCACGCGCGAGAACGGCGTGACGTCGAGCTTGGCCTGGATCGGCGTGTCGATCGGCACCTCGTAGATGGAAGTGCAACCGGCGGCCGCGGCCAGCACCACGCCGAGCGCGAGGCTAGCGACCCGAGTTCCTCTTGGCGCGGTCATTGATTTCCTTGAACAGATCGTAGTTCTGCTGGATCGACAGGTTCTGGGGTTCGAGCTCCAAGGCCCGTTCGTAGGCCTTGCCCGCCTGTTCGAACTTCCCGAGTTGCTCGAACGCAATGCCCAGGTTGTTGAACGCGGCAGCGTAGGTCGGGTCGATCTCGGTGGCGCGCTCCCAGCGGAACACCGCTTCCTGCCACAACCCGCGCTGCGCGACGGCGATGCCGAACTCCACCTGCGCCTTGGCCTGCTCGCGCGCAGCTTCATCTGCCGACGCGGCGCCGGCAGCGCCAAGCACGAAGGCCAGCGCAACAATCCAGGAACGGGTCTTGGTCATGGGACTGATTGCCACTATACACCCGCGACACGAGGGGCCAAGTGGCAGTTTCCGCCACCTGGCAACGCCACATCTGAATGGACGTGCGGCCGCGCGATTCAGCCGCACTGGCGACGGCTTTGCACGGTGATCGGGGGCATGCTGGACGACGACCGCGTGGATGGCGTGGCCCTCGGCCTCGCCGCCGCGAGCCAACCGGCGCGGGCCGCCGCGACGCTGAAGGCCCGCGTGCCCCACTGGCCCGTGCTCTCGCTGGCGACAGGGCTGGAGG
>JAEYZV010000103.1 GCA_023427865.1 Acidobacteriota bacterium | reverse complement strand
CAGGGATACCGTTCGCAGTGGCTACCGCTCGCAGGGGCTACCGCCCGCTGCGGGCGTCCAGCCAGGCGAACGTCCGCGCCGCGATGCCGTCGAAGTCGTGCGGCTTGAAGTGGCGCTCCCAGTAGTGGCCGTACTCGGGCAGCACCTCCAGCGTCACGTCGGCGTTGCCGGCCGCCTCGAGGGCCGCCGCCATCGCCGTGAAGTCCTCGACGGCGAGGAACACGCTCTTGAGCAGGCTCGAGATCTGGTGCTCGAGCCGCCGCATGCGCTCGGCGCGGTCGATGCGCTCGATGCGGAACTGGCAGAACAGTTCCTGCGAGCCGTCCTCGCCGTACGGACCGATGTGGACCACGCGTTCCCACTGCCGCCGGACAGTGAGGCGCGGATGAATGGCGGAGAAGACGCGGAGTCCCTCGTTCTTGAAGAAGTTCGTCAGGCCCTCGAAGATGAACGGGGCGTCGGGCGTATGCGTCTCGACGATCGTCACCTCGTGCGGCCCCCCATCGTCGCCAGCCGTCGCGACGTCCTCCGCCTCGTCGGCATTCCGGACCGCGACGTGCAGCCCGGGCAGCCCCCGGTACAGCTGCACTTCCGGCGGCATCGTGTGCGCGACGAACCTGAAGTACTCTCCAAGACGCGCTGCCAATGCCGCCGCCGGCAGCCGGAACAGCATGCTGTCCGGCATCTCGGCCACGACCACGTCGCCGAAGGCGCGGAGCAGGTCACGGTCGTCTTCGGGCACCGTGCTCGTGGCGATGCGTTGTACCTCGTCGAGGATCCGGGCTCGCTTCGTCGGGTCGGCTGTGATCATGACGTTTGCTAATGGCGCCTATAACGATCACTGATGCTATCGCGCCGCCTGAGGGGAGACAAGGCGGGGTGAGACGTACCCGGCTGGCACGTTCGAGGAACGCGCCCTACCGTCCTGTGCTGCGCACCCTGTGGACGCGGACCGGACTTGCGGCGGTCATGTGCTGCGTCGTGGCTGCCCTGGCGAACGCACAGCCACCCGACCCGCCGGCTTCGCCCTGGACACGTGCGATCGACGCGTATCTCACGGGGCGCGACGACGTCGTCGCCGCGACGCTGCGGGGGGTCGCGCCCGGCGAGCTGCGGGTACAGGCGCGCCAGGCGTTCGATGCCTGGATGGCACGGGCGCGGGCCGCCGCGGGCGGACCGAAGGCCGTCGATGAACGCCGGCTCGCCATCCGCCGCATGCAGGCCGCAGCCGCCCTGCCCCTCGAGATCGTCTCGGCGATCTCGACCCGGACGCGGGTGAGTTCGGCCATGGACCCGTATCAGGAGGTCGCCATCGACGCCTGGGAGCGGCTGGCGGAGTTCGAGGAGATGCGGCTCGAAGGGCCGGGGGCGCCCAACCGTGCAGAGCGCGAGGCACAGCGTGCGCAACTCCAGCACTTCCGGACCTGGTGGCGCATCGGGGTGCTGCAGTTCCTGGCCAACGTCGGACGGCATCGCGACTTCGATCGACAGGCGGGGCAGGTGCGGCTTCCGCGTGACGACAACGTGATGCGCGCCGAGTTCCATTTCCTCGAAGGCATGGTCGAGGAGCACACCGCCCGCACGACGCGGGCCGTGCGCACGACGAGCAACCAGGGCATGACGTCGCAACGTTACACACCTGCCGGCGGGCGGCCGGAATCGCCGCTCCGCGTGCTCGCGCTGATGCTGGAATCGGCCGAGAAGTCGTACCGTCGTGCGCTGGAGGCCGTCCCTGCTCACGAGGAAGCCCGACTGCGTTTCGGCCGCGTGGCCCTGGACCTGAGGCGCCCCGGCGACGCGCTGACGCGCCTGACGCCGCTGCTGCGAACGCCCTGTGCGGCGGTCACGTGCGGCCTCGCGGCACTGTTCGTCGGGGAAGCGCATGACGTCCGCGGCGACCTGGCCGACGCGGCCACAGCGTATGCGCGAGCGTCGAGCGTGACCGAGATCCGTCAGTCGGCGCTCGTCGCGCTGGCGCAACTCGCGGTTCGCCGCGGCGATGCGCGTGCCGGTGCAGGTCTGATCGGGCACTTCGCGAGCGGGACACCGCTTTCCGAGCAGCAGGGTCCCGACGCCTGGTCCATCTACCTCGGCGGCCGTCGCCAGAACATCGGCGCGGTCCTCGAGCCGCTGCGCGGGGCGATCCTGCCGTGAACCGCGCGGCTGCAGTCGCATGCGTGGCGGCGGTCACGGTGTTCCTCGCACCGGCCTCGCTCGTGAACGCGCGCCAGGAGCCGCAACCGGAGCCCCTGTTCCGTTCCGTCGTCGACATCGTCACCATCGACGCCTTCGCGCACGACAACCGCCAGCCGATCGCCGGGCTCACGGCCGCGGACTTCGTCGTTCGCGACAACGGCGTCGAGCAGCGCGTGCAGTCGATCGGCACCACCGACAGCGCCCACGTCATCGTCGGGCTCGACCTCAGTGGCAGCGTCGACGGCAGCGTGCTCGAACGCCTCCGCGGTGGCGTGCGCACCCTCGTTGCCCAGCTCACGCCGGACGATCGGCTGTCGCTGTTCACGTTCGCCGACCGCATCCGCGTGCTGCTGCGGGCCGGTGTGGCCGGGCCGCAGTTCGACGCCGCGCTCGAGAAGATGGAGGCGACGGGATCGACGACCCTGCACGATGCGATCGTCGTCGGAAGCCTGCTCGCGAAGCTGGACGAACGTCCTGCGGTGTTCCTCCTGTTCACGGACGGCGAGGACACGGCGAGCTGGACGACCGTCAGCCGAGCCCTCGACGTGCTCCGGCAAACGGACGTCGTCGTGTATCCGGTAGGTGCGGGGCTGCCCTCGGGCATCATGGCGCAGATCAACTCGCCGTACTTCCAGCACCAGACGTACATGGCACCGACGTCGGGCGACATGCTGCGCCTGCTGCAGCAGGTGGCCGACGCCACGGGCGGAGAGTTCCTGCGCGTCGGGCGCGACGCACGGCTCCCCGATACCTTCGCCGGCATCCTCGCGCAGTACAGGCAGCGCTACCTCCTGTCGTTCACGCCGACCGGCGTCGGTGGAGACGGATGGCACCGCCTCGAGGTGCGCCTGCGCAACCGTCCCGGGACCGTCGTGGCGCGTGAAGGCTATATGGCGCGTCCGCAGTAGACTTAGCTCGCGATGTCCACTCCAAGTTCCCGTCGCGCCTTCCTCTCGACTGCGGGAGCCGCGCTGGCCGCGGCATCGATGCGTGCGCAGGCGGTGGTGCCCGCGCGACAGTCGCCGCCGGTGATCCTGCCCCGTCCGGTAGCCCTCGGCGTCGACAACTTCGCCGTGCGCGCGTTCGGGTGGAAGGCGCCGCGGCTCGTGGAGTATGCGGCCGGCGTCGGTGCCGACTCCCTGTTCATCAGCGACCTCGAGTCCTTCGAGTCGCTCGACGAGCCGGTGCTGCGAAAGCTGCGCGACGACGTCGCCGCGCGCAACATGGCGCTTCACGTCGGCACGTGGAGCGTGTGCCCGACGAGCAAGGCGTTCCGCAGCCAGAACGGATCGGCCGAGGAACAGCTCTCGCGCGTCATCCGCGTGGCGCGCCTCCTCGGGTCGCCCGTGGCCCGCGTCGTGCTCGGCACCTGGGAGGATCGGCTCACGCCGGGCGGCATCGGCCGCCACATCGACAGTCTGGTCTCCGTGCTGAAGGGCGGGCGGTCACAGGCCCTCGATGCGGGCGTGCGGATTGCGGTCGAGAACCATGCCGGCGACATGCGGGCCGAGGAGCTCGCGGCCCTCGTCGAGATGGCCGGGCGCGACTTCGTCGGCGTCAACTACGACTCCGGCAATTCGCTGTGGACGCTCGAGAACCCGCTCGATGCCCTGGAGACGCTCGCGCCCTACATCGTGACCACGAGCCTGCGCGACGGCACCGTCACTGAGATCCCGACCGGCTGCCGCGTCAGATGGACCGCCATGGGCGACGGGCAGGTCGACTTCGTGCGCTTCATGCCGCGCTTTGCCGAGCTCTGTCCCGGCGTGCCGATCCACATCGAGACCATCTCGGGCGTCGGCCGCGACATCCCGTTCCTCGAGGATGACTTCTGGACCGCATGGCCACGGCTCGAGGGCCAGGGCCTGGCCAGGTTCCTGCGCGTGATGCGCCGCAAGGTGCCCATGGTGCCCGTCACGACCAAGCCGAACGATCCGGCCGAGCAGAAGCGCGAACTCGAACGCAGCCTCGCCTATTGCCGGCAGACGCTCGGCCTCGGCCTGCGCAGCCCGAAGGTGTCGCCGGCATGACGACGGGGCACCCGGCGTTGGTCGCCCGGCCGTCGGCCTTCGCAGGCGTGGTGGTGCTTGCGTCGGTGTTCGTGCTCGCCACGTTCGCGCTCCGCGACGCGCCGGCGCTGGCGCAACCGCAGCCGGTGAAACCGCGCAACATCGTCTTCATCCTCACCGACGACCATCGGCACGACGCGCTCGGCATCGCGAACCATCCGCTGGCACGCACGCCCAACATGGACGCGCTCGCCAGGGGCGGCGCGCACATGCGCAACGCGTTCGTCACGACGGCACTCTGTTCGCCGTCGCGCGCCTCGATCCTCACCGGCACGTACGCCCACACGCACGGCGTCGTCGACAACTTCACCCCCATCCCGCCGACGCTGCCAAACGTCGGCCAGTTGCTGAAGTCGGCCGGGTACCAGACCGCGCTCGTCGGCAAGTGGCACATCGGACACGAGAACGACGCGCCGCAGCCGGGATTCGATCACTGGGTGAGCTTCAGGGGCCAGGGCGAGTACCTGCCGCGCGGCGAAGCGACGATGTTCAACGTCGACGGCCGGCGCGTGCCTCAGCGCGGGTACATCACCGACGAGCTCACCGACTACGCGGTGCAGTGGCTCTCGAAGACGTCACGCGACAAGCCGTTCTTTCTGTACCTGTCGCACAAGGGCGTGCACGCCGACTTCGTGCCGCCGGACCGTTACAAGGGATCCCTGAAGGACGTGCCCGTCCCGGCGCCCGCCACCATGGCGCCGGCCGCTGCCGCGAGCGGCCGCTTCCCCGCGTGGGTCCGCAACCAGCGCAACAGCTGGCATGGCGTCGAGTACCCGTATCACTCGACGCTGGACGTGGCCGAGTACTACCGGCGCTACATGGAGACGCTGCGAGCCGTGGACGACAGCGTCGGCCGCGTCGTCGAGTGGCTCACGAAGGAGAAGCTGCTCGACTCGACGCTCATCGTCTACATGGGCGACAACGGCTTCGCGTTCGGCGAGCACGGCCTGATCGACAAGCGCACCGCGTTCGACTGGTCCATGCGCGTGCCGATGCTCGTGCATGCGCCGGGCCTCGTGGCCCCGGGACGATCGCTCGATCGCGTCGTCGCCAACATCGACATCGCACCGACGTTCCTCGACGTCGCGGGCGTGCAGCGCCCGCCCCACATGCAGGGCATGAGCATGCTGCCCCTGTGGCGCGACGCGTCGGCGCCGTGGCGCGACACCCTGCTCTACGAGTACTACTGGGAGTGGAGCTTTCCGCAGACGCCGACGCAGTTCGCCTTACGCGGCGAGCGGTACAAGTACGTCTTCACGCACGGCGTGTGGGACACGGACATGTTCTTCGACCTGCAGGCCGACCCGCAGGAGGCCCACAACCTGATCGACGAACCGGCGCACCAGGAAACGATCCGGGCGATGCGGGCGCAGTTGTTCGAGACGCTCGAGACGTCCGGGGGCATGCAGATTCCGCTGCACCCGTTGCGAGGCGGCCAGATGCGCCTGCGCAACCCGCAGGGATCGGGCGCGGCGCCGTTCCCCCAGTCGTTCAGCGCACCGCCGCGACGCTAGCGCCTCGACGTCGATTGCGCAATGTGGGGGCGCCTCGCCGGGCGCGGCCGTGAAGGCCGCGTTCGGAGACGGGCCCTACCTGTCCGGTCGCCACGCGTCGCGCAGCTCCGCCGACACTTCCTCGAATTCGGCGGCCGTCGCCGGGGCCCACGCGCCGCCCGCGAGCTCGCGCAGCACACGGGCCCGGGTCTCGACGTCCATCCCCGAGGTGATGTTGAGGAACGAGCGCCATTCCGACGAGACGGCGGTGGCGTCCGCGCCGCGTGCGTCGGCCAGCGCCGCGCGGACGGCGGCGACGGCAGATCCATGCTCGACGACGAAGTCCTGGTGCAGGTACCCGTCGAGCAGTGACCGCAAGTGGGACCAGGAGGTGTAGCCCTTCAGGGTCATCGTGGGGTCTCCGGATAGGACGTGAGGACGTAGAAGCCGTCGCCGTGCCAGCGGAGCACGACGACCGCGCCGGTCACCTCGCGTGACGCACCGGCGCCCCGGCGCATGAGACGGCCGGTGGGCAGCCCGTCGCGCGCGCGGTAGCGAATCGCGAGGTTCGCTCGACGGCCGCGGCGGTCGACCCACTGCTGCACGCGCCGCTCGTTGGCGGCCAGTGCAAGGGCAACGACGCGCTCCGCGGTTTCGAGGTCCGCGTAGGTCGACGCGGCAGAGATGGCCTCCCGCTCGAGCCGTGCCTTCAGCTGCGCGTCGGTGCGAGCGACGTGCCTGGCAATCGTGTGGCCCCCACGCCGTTCGTCGCGTTGCAGGTCGACGGTCCACCGCGCGACGCCATTGTCGAGGGATGGCCGTTCAGGCCTCGAAGGCCGCTCGCCGTCGGTTGGCGGTGGAGGCTCCGAGGCCTGCGGCTGCGCCGGCGCAGGGATGCTCGCGATCGGCGGCACGGCCTGCGGCGGGGGCTCGACCTGTTGCGAACACCCCGCGAGGACGAGCAACGCGAGCAGGACACGTGCGGAGAGGCGCCGTGACATTCCTTCCAAGTATGACTGGGGCGGGCCCGCTATATGAGCGTCTCTGCCAGGCCGGCGGGCGTAGCCTCGACGAAATACCGCACGAGCGCGTCCACACCGGTGATCGCACCGCCGACGACCGCCGCGTATGCGCCGGCGCCGAACGCCTCGCGCAGGTCGCTCGCCGATCGGATGCGTCCCTCGCAGACGACCGGCACGCGCGTCGCCGACGCGAGTCGCTGCACGAGTTCGAGGTCGGGCCCGGGATGGCGCGGCGGCTCGCCGGCATAGCCCGCCATGGTCGTGGCGATGAGGTCGGCTCCGAGGTCGACGGCCGCCAGGCCTTCGGCTTCCGTCGAGACGTCGGCTATCACGAGCCGCCCATGGTCGTGAATGATGCCGATGATGTCGACCAGGCGCTCGCCGTGCGGCCGCGGGCGTGCCGTGGCGTCGACGGCGACGATGTCGGCGCCGGCCTCGACCACGCCGGCGGCGGCGGCACAGGTGGGCGTGATGTAGACCTGTGAGCCCTCGTGCATCTGCTTGTGCAACCCGATGACCGGCACCGTGCAGATCGCCCGCGTTTCGGCGATGTGCGCCGGCGTGTCGATGCGCACGCCCCCGGCGCCGCAACGCTCGGCGGCAAGCGCGATACGTGCGATGACGTAGGGATCGTGGAGCGGCGAGGTCACCGGCGCCTGGCAGGAGACGATGAGCCGGCCTCGCAGTCGCGCGAGCTGCTGCTGGACGAGGGTGGTCACGGTCGGTCCTCGCGGGCGGAATTCAACAGTTGCGTCCGGATCGCATCGGTCACCGGTTGCCCAGCGGCGCGGAATGCGAGCAACACCGCGCCCGCCGCGGGGCTGAGCCGCGCGTGCCGGACGTCGGCCCCTGGCACACGGGCGTGGACGGCCGCCGCGAACGCATCCGCGTACGCGGTGGCCTTGAACACGCCGCCGGACAGGCACACGAGGGGCGCGTCCAGGCCGAGCCGCATCGCCACCGTGTGCACCCGCCCCGCCAGCATCGCGAGCCCGTGGGTCACGACCCGTCCGGCAACCTCGTCTCCGGCGCGCCATGCCTCGAGCACGTCCCGCGACGCGGCCGCGATGCCGTCGCGACTCACGTGCCCGTTGTACATGATCATCGGCAGCGCACGCAGGTCGGCGACGCCGAATCGCTCGGTCAGGATCGGCACGAGCGTCGTTGGCGGTCCCACATCGTCGAGCGCGTCGAGGGCGGCGCGAATGCCGTCGCGCGCGAGCCCGAAGCCGCCGCCTTCGTCGCCGAAGACGTATCCCCAGCCTCCGGTGCGGGCGGTCTCGCCACGGGCGTTCTCACCGTAGACCACCGAGCCCGTGCCGGCAATCACGATGATGCCCGGGGCGCCGAGCGTCGCGCCAGCGAGCGCCGCGGGAGCATCGTGCGCCACGGTGACGCTGCCGGCGCGGAATATCGGCGTGATGATCTCCGTCTTGAAGTCGGCCTCGCCCGTCATTCCGCAGTAGACGGCCGCGAATTCGACCGCCGACAGGTCGGCGAGACCGGCGGCGCGAAGCGCCGCGTTCGTACTGTCGACGACGGCCGTCCGCAGCCGCTCGCGCCCGCCCGGCATCTCGACGTGGTTGGACGGGCCGGCCAGGCCGCGCCCGAGCACTCGCCCGTCCGCACTGGCGAGGACGGCCTTGGTTTGCGTCTGCCCTCCGTCGATGCCGAGGAAGAGGGGCGCGCGCGACTCGGGGCTCGGGATTCGGGATTCGGGATTCGGAACGCTGGCTTCAGGATTCGGGACTGAGGACACGTGATTGGCTCCCTGCAGCACCGCGTCGATGTGCGCGACGACCTCGGCACCTGCAGCCGCAATGGCAGCGCCGCGCGCATGCGCCTCGTCTTCGTCCAGCGGAAGTCCGGCTGCTGCCGTTTCGTGCGCGCGTTCATGCGCCACGATCGCCGCGGTCACGAGTTCCGTGTCGTGGCCGAAGCGCGCGTGCACCGCCTCGACGACCGCCATGTTCACGGCGATTGCACCGCTGCGGCGGTCGTACTCACCAGCCGACACGGGTGCCCAACGTCCGCGCAACACCACCGCCCTGCTCACGGCGCCGTCACCGCGTCCGACCGCCGCAGGTCCACGCCCTGTGCCATGAGCGAGGCACGCAGCGCAACCACGTCGATGCGTCGCGGCGGCAGGCCCGCCTGCAGGCTCTGGACGGCGGCCGTCGCTGCGGCCTGGCCGAGCGTCATGATCGTCGGGGGCAGGCGCGTCGACGCGAGCGCCGCGTGCGTCACCGAGATGCAGCGGCCGGCGACGAGCAGGTCCTCCACCTTCAGCGGCACGAGGCAGCGGTAAGTAATCTCGTACGTCTTTCCCGCGGGCAGGCGCACCGTCGTCGGGCCCGCGCCCTTCGGGGTGTGGATGTCGATGGGATAGGCGCTGCGCGCCACGGCGTCGGGGAAGGCACGCGCCTGCAAC
>JAEYZV010000078.1 GCA_023427865.1 Acidobacteriota bacterium | reverse complement strand
CCGGGCGTGGGGCTGATCAACACGAGCCGGGGGGCGCTCGGGGACACGCTCGCGCTGATCGATGCGCTCAAGTCCCGCAGGGTGGGCGCCGCGGGGCTCGACGTCTACGAGGAAGAGGGGCCGGTGTTCTTCCGCGATCTGTCGATGCAGGTGCTCCAGGACGATGTGCTCGCGCGGCTGTTGACGTTCCCGAACGTGCTCATCACGTCGCACCAGGGGTTCCTGACGCGCGAGGCGCTCGCCAACATCGCGGAGACGACGCTGGCGAGCATCACGGCGTTCGAACGTGGCGAGCCGCTGGTCCACCAGGTCACGGGGTGAAGCATCCACGCTCCACGCGAGTACGCAACGACGGCTTCAGCAGCGAGGACCGGGGCTGAGCAGGACAGCTCGCGGGAAGGATCGAGAGCGCCTCCTCACTGCGCGGTGACGATGATGCGGCGGTAACTCGTGAGGCGCGGCGCCCCGTTGTCGGTGACTTCGAGGATGACGTGCGAGGTGCCTGCGACCACCGGCACGACCGTGGCCCGTGACGACGTGGGCTCCTCGATCCGCACGCGCGCCGGTTCACGGATGCCGAGGGCAGCGGCTGGGGACGTGCCGGGCGGAGGAGCGGCGGGCGCACCGCCATGCCCTGGTGCAATGACCGGTCGTCCCGGAATCCCCATCCCTGCTTCGGGGTAGAACCACCACCTGAACGCCAGGTCGTGGCCATCGGGATCGCGCGTGCCCGAAGCGTCGAGCGCGACCGGTGTGCCCACCCGCGCCTGCACCTCGATTGGCGCTCGACCTGCCTGCCCGTTCACGACGACGACGGGATTGTGGTTCGCGTCCGCCGGCGCGACGACGGTCCACGCCATGCGCGCGGCGAAATCGTGCTGGAAGGCCGTGCGCCACCGCCAGATGGTGGCCTGATCCGACGTATACGACTGCCCGTCGGTGCCGACGACCGTGTCGCGCGACGAGTCGCGACCCGGGTACGCATCGCCGCCCTGCGTCCAGAACGCGCGCGGTTCACCGCGCGGCTGTCGCCACACGTAGCGGCCGCCCCAGCCGCCGAACGCGGGGCTCATCGCGCTCGCCAGGCCGTTCGCGATCAAGCCGAGGAACGCTGGTGTATCGCCTTCGTGGATGCAGCACGGGTAGGGATACATCTTCCCGAGCGGACCGCGGGCGCGGATGTTGGCGTTCACCCACGTGTCGGAGAACGTCGCGAAGTCGGCTCCGGGCGCGTTGCGATAGAAGCGATCCCCGCTGATGCCGGTCCACGTCGCCGCGGCGTACTCCTCGCCGTTCTGTGTCGAGGGCGACGCGATGTAGTGCAGCGAGGGGAACTCCCGCCGCAGCCACGCCCCTGCGTCGTCCTGGTCGGAGATGGTGTAGACGCGAAGTCTCGCCACGAGCGCATCCAGTTCGGCCGCGGACATGCGGGCACGCGCCTCGACGAGCGCCTGCGCGAGGGTGTTGGCACCGCCCCACACACTGACCCACAGCGGCCGTGGATCGTCGCGTCGGGCTGCGGCCAGCAGCGCCAGTGCGCCCGGCGACGACTGCCCTTTCCCGACCGCGGCCATGCCGTATCCGGGTTGCCCCGCGGAGATGCGCGCGCGCACCGCGTCAGGGGCCGGGAAGCCGGGTTCGTGGCGGGCAAGCGCCGGTTGCACGTCCACATACGCGTCGACGACCGCGTGCAGCACGTCGGGCCTTACGCCGCCCTTCAACCAGGTGGAGGTGGTCGCGACGAGCCCCTCGATGTCGAAGTGGTTTGCGTACACGAGGAATCGCACGAGCGACATCTGGTCGTCGGGCTCGTTGGCGATGTCGGTGAGTACGAACACACGCGGGCGCTCGACGTACGGGTCCACGCGTGCCGCGGCCGGTGCCGGCGGTGTCTGTGCCGAGGCATGCGATGCGAGTACCACCGCGAAGACGAGGCCGAGCAAGCAGTCCCTGGGATCGAGGAGCCAATGAGTCATGTGCGTTCCGGTGTGCTGGTAGTGTAGCCGTCGCCCCTCGCGGGGCGCCGCAGGCCCGTCGGGCAAGGCCAAACGGCTACGTATGACCGGAGGTGTAGCCGCGAATACTCTCCTTGTACCCTCTGTGCCATGGCACGGATTGCGGTGGTCGGCAGCCTCAACATGGATCTGGTCGTGCGCGCGGATCGCTTCCCGCGGCCAGGCGAGACGCTGGCCGGGGAGTACTTCAGCGCGGCCGGCGGCAAGGGTGCCAACCAGGCCGTGGCGGCGCGACGCATGGGCGGACAGGTGACGATGGTCGGCTGCCTGGGCGACGATGGATTCGGCGCCACGCTGCGACAGGGCCTGTCTGACGAGGGCGTCGACACCCGCCACGTCGTGACCGTGCCGGGCGTCGCCACGGGCGTCGCACTGATCACGGTCGACGGCAGCGGCGAGAACACGATCATCGTCGCCGCCGGGGCTAACGGCGTGATCTCTGCAACACACGTCGAGGCGGCACGTGTGGCGATCGCATCCGCACGCGTCCTGCTGCTCCAGCTCGAGGTGCCCATGCCGGCGGTGATGGCGGCCGCGGCGATCGCGCGCGAAGCCGGCACGACCGTCATCCTGAACGCCGCACCGGCGCGTGCACTCGACGCCGCGTTGCTGTCGCTCGCCGACGTCCTCGGCGTCAACGAGACCGAGGTGCTCGCGGCTGCGGGCGTCGACGCGGCGTCGCCGGAAGACGCCGCCGCGCACGCGCAATCACGCGGCGCTGGCGCGGTGGTCGTCACGCTCGGCGCCGCCGGTGCGCTCCTGCGCGATCGGAGCGGCATCGTCGCGTCGGTTCCAGCGTTCGAGGTCGATGTCGTGGACACCACCGCGGCGGGCGACGCGTTCGTCGGCGCGTTTGGCGTGGCGCTCGCCGAAGGCGCGGCGCCTGCCGACGCCCTGCGTTTCGGAAGCGCTGCCGGCGCGCTCGCGGTGACACGAGCCGGCGCACAGCCGTCCCTCCCGACACGCCTGCAGATCGAGACGCTGCTCACCCGGGATCGGTGATGATCTGCACCACACAGCATCATCCTGCTGCCTACGGCACAGGCCGCATGTCGCAGAGCGCCGCGAACACGAACCCGCGCGCACGCAGCATCGGCACCAGCCGCCGCACCGTTCCCGCGGCGTGGCGCCGATCGGCGTGCGGGTTCACGTGATGACCGTCGTGGATGACGACGATGTCACCGGCCGACGCCTTGCGTGCGAGCCGCCTGGCGACCGAGTCGGCATCGGCCCGCCGCCACCAGTCCCAATCCCACATGCCCCAGCTCCAGCCGACGAGGGTGAACCCGGCCTCACGCAACCCGTCGTACATGCGGCCGCTTCTCCACCCCGCGTGCGGGCGGAACATCTCGCACGGCCGGCGCGACGTGATCGCTGCAATGCGGTCCGACGTGCGGCGCAGCTGTGTCGCGAGGGCCGAGGGCGACGCCAGCATCAGTCGACGCGTGCCGCTGTGCAGTGCGATGGCGTGGCCGTCATCGGCGATGCGACGGACGATCGGCTCGGTCTCCGCACTGATGTGCGCGTCGATCAGGAAGAACGTGCCGCGCACCTCGGATTCACGCAGCGCGTCGAGCAGCGGCGGCGTCCACGTCGCGTTCGGCCCATCGTCGAAGGTGAGGTGGATCGTCGGCGGCCGGCCGGGTTCGGGCGGCACGTGCCACAGGGAGCGTCCCGGCCGGTGCGCCTCGAGCAGGAACGGGGTCGGCGCGGTGTGGGCCAACGCCGCGATGCCGACGAGCAGCAGCGCGAACGCGATGAACATGCAGCACCCCCCGTCGACGGCTCCACGCCACTACCGGCTGGCCGCGCCCTGCCGGCGAGCCCGTTCAAGGAACCGTCGCGACGCGTGTACCTCGGTCCTGCCGTCGCGACGCACCACCACGAGAGCTGCGGCGTCGGATCGCGCATCCACGAGCGCGAGGCCCCGATCCGGTCCGAGCACGCCGACTGCCGTGTCGAGCCCGTCGGCGTCGATGCCGTGCCTGGCCACCACCGTGACCGTGATGTCGTCGGTGAGCCCGGTCTTCGACGCGGGATCGATCACGTGCGAGTACCGCCGGCCATCCACGTCGAGGTGCTGCTCGGCATTGCCCGACGTCGAGACCGCACCGTTGGTGAGCGCCAGCACTGCAGGAATGCGATCGTCGCCGATGTCGCCGCGATGCACGCGGATCCGCCAGCCGTCCTGCCCCGGCGGCGCGTCGCTGAAGGCGACGTCACCGCTCACGGCGACGAGCGCGCTGTGCACACCTGCGCGGGTGATCGCCGCGATTGCCTCGCTGGCGGCGTAGCCCTTGCCGATCGCGCCGACGTCCAGCGACATGCCCGGGATGTCGAACATGACCGTGCGGCGAGCCTCGTCCAGGTGCATGTGCCGGTAGCCGCTCCGACGCGACGCGGCCTCCAGCGCCGTGCGGTCGGGCAATCGTTGCAGCCGTCGTGCCTCCCGCCAGAGGCGGACCACAGGGCCCTGCGTGATGTCGAAGGCGCCCTCGGTCGCCACCGCGAGGGCCTGCGACGCGCGGAGCACGGCAAAGAGGTCGGCGCCGACCGGAACCGGTGTGCCGACGGCGTCACGCGTGACGCGGTTCAGCTCACTGTCGGGGACGTAGTCCGAGAGTGTCGCGTTCAGCTCGCCGATGCGATCGAACCCGGCGCGGAATGCACGCCGCGCGGCGTCTTCGTCGCTGGCGAAGACGGTGATTCGCGCCAGCGTCCCCATGTGTGGCTCGACGGCCTCGAATCGCTGGAGCGCACCATCCCGCGCCGACGAGACGCCGGCGGCAAGGAGGGTCACGAGGAGGACGAGCACCCGCATCGTTCAGAGCTCGAACAGCCGCTTCGCGTTGTCGTGGAGGAGCTTGCGCTCGACCGCCTTGCTCGACGCCAGGCGACGCACGGCGGCGATCGTCTGGGCGCCCTGGCACTTCTCCCCCGATCCCA
Organism: Acidobacteriota bacterium; assembly: GCA_023427865.1. Taxonomy (GTDB): domain Bacteria; phylum Acidobacteriota; class Vicinamibacteria; order Vicinamibacterales; family Vicinamibacteraceae; genus Luteitalea. The sequence continues at coordinate 4,000 of JAEYZV010000078.1, read as the reverse complement.
CGTGGTCGTTGCAGTCGCTGCCGAACAGCAGCTTGTCCTGATGCCGCGTGAGGAAGTCACGCGTGAACGCCTCGTCGCGCGTCAGCGCGTTGAGGCCGGAACCGGCCGACAGATCACCGTACATGTTCGGGTAGTCCCGCAGGTACCTGTCGGTGAGGCCCCCGGCCGTCACCGGGCCCTTGGGGTACAGCACCGCCTGATCGGCGTGCCTGGCGTCGATGTTGCCCCACCACGTCTGCGCATGCCCGATGAAGTTCACGCGCGGGTAACGCTCCAGCATGCGGCCGAACCGCTCGAAGCCGTGGTTGTACGAGCCGAACTGCCAGTGCATGAGCACCGGCACGCCACGCTCCTCGGCGAGCCGGTATATCGCCTGCATCTCCGGCGCGTCGCACGGCAGCCCGAATTTCTGCTCGCCGATCACGACGGCCCCCTGCGCCAGCTGGCGTGCGATCTCCTGCGTCGCGCCCTCGACGTCCGGCACCTCGTTGGCAGCGAACAGGTACTCGCCGGGGTGCGCGCGCGCGAAATCGCGGCACGATTCGAAGCCGTGCGCCTGTGCCTGCAACCCGTTGGCCTTGCCGTCGAGCGTCGAAGGGCGCTGCACGGGCCGACCGGCCGGCAGCAGGATCGTCGTCGACACCCCCATCGTGCGCTGGTGCGTCAGCAGGACCGCGTCCGGACGGCCGCTGTAGCCCACGTGCTGATGGATGTCTATGATGGGCTCGTCCTGCGCACGAAGGTCGCGCGCCAGGCTCGGCAGCAGGAGGCCGGCAAGCGCGAGTCCACCGGCGCCGAGGAACTCACGCCGCGATCCGAGTGTGTGGCCGGTGGCCGCCGTGCGGCCCGGTTGCAGGAAGCTCTCCAGCATGCACGCCATTGTGTCCCGATTCCTTCTCGCCGCCACCGTCGTGATCGTCGCCGCGGCCACGCTGAACGGCCGGCAGGCCCGCGACACGGGCAGGTGGCCGCCCGGTGTGCAGCGCGTCGCGCCCGACTCGCCGCCGCTCGCGCCTGACGAAGCGCTCCGCACGTTCCACATGCCGCCGGGATACCGGCTGGAACTCGTCGCCAGCGAGCCGCTGGTGCAGGATCCCGTGGCGATCGACTGGGATGCGGCGGGACGCCTCTGGGTCGTCGAGATGCCGGGGTACATGCCCGACCTCGCCGCGGGCGGCGAACACGACCCGGTCGGACGCGTCGTCGTGCTGCGCGACACCGATGGCGACGGCCGCATGGATGCGCGCACGGTGTTTGCCGACGGCCTCGTGCTCGCGCGGAGCGTGAAGGTGCTCGACACCGGCGTGCTCGTCGCCGAACCGCCCCACATCTGGCTGATGCGCGACACCGACGGCGACCTGCGCATGGACACGAAGTCGCTCGTCAGCGACCGCTTCGGCCGGCGCGAGATCGACGTCCAGAACAATGCCAACACCTTCGACTGGTCGATCGACAACCGCCTCAGGACCGCCGGCCAGTCCGGGATGCACCTGCAGTGGACGTCGGGGACCCTGGTCGCCGCCCCCTCGCCGATTCGCGGGCAGTGGGGCGTGACGCACGACGATGCCGGACGCACGTACCGCAACTCCAACGAGTCGGCGCTGCACGTCGATCTCGTGGCGAGCGAGTACTACGTGCGCAACCCGAGCGTGCTGCGCACGCGCGGCAACTACGAACGGCTGTCGACCGTCGAGAACGGGCTGAATACGGTATGGCCGGTGCGACCGACGCCCGGCGTCAACCGCGGGTACCAGTTCAGTGTGTTGCGCGAGGACGGCACGCTGGCCCGCTACACCTCGGTGTGCAGTCCGCTCGTGTTCCGTGGCGACCGACTGCCGGCCGACACGTACGGCAACGTGTTCGTCGCCGAACCCGCCGCCAATCTCGTGAGCCGGCTCACGGTTCGGGACACGGGGTCCGGGATCAGCGCGGCCAGGGCTTATCCGGAAGGCGAGTTCCTTGCCTCCACCGACGAGCGCTTCAGACCCGTGTTCCTGGCCAATGCGCCCGACGGCACGCTCCACATCGTCGACATGTACCGGGGGATGATCGAACATCGCCTCTCGCTGACGCTGTACCTGAAGGAGTACGTCGAGAAGCGCGGGCTCGTGGACCCGCGCGGCTTCGGCCGCATCTGGCGCGTCGTGCACGACACCACGCAGCGCGACACCGCGGCGATGCCCTCCCGCACGCCGGATCTCGTGTCGCTGCTCACGCACCCGAACGGATGGCGTCGCGACACGGCGCAGCGCCTGCTCGTCGAACGCGCGGACGCGGCAGCCCTGCCCCTGCTCGAGGCCCTGCTCGCCGACGGCGGCGACGAACGGGCGCGCGCCCACGCGCTCTGGACGCTCGACGGACTCGAAGCCGTGACGCCGGCACACGTCAGGGCCGCGATGAAGGACGCATCCCCTGTCGTCCGCGCCGCAGGCGTGAAGGTGGCCGAGCGCTGGCTCGTCGAGCCGGGTCACCCCGTACATGCCGACGTGATCGCACGGGCGGGCGATGCCGACTGGCAGGTGCGCCTGCAGCTGGCCGCATCGCTCGGCATGATGCCCGACGGCGACACCAAGCTGTCGGCACTCGCGGACCTGCTGAGGCGTCACGGCACCGACGACCCCGTCCTGGTCGACGTGGTGTTGAGCGGTGTGCGGGGCGCGGAGTCGCGCCTGCTCGAACGACTGCTGGACACCCGGACGGCGATGGACCAGTCGGCGCCCGTGCGCGGGATCGCGGCCATGGTGGCCGCCACGATGTTCCACGCCGCCCGCGATGACGACGCGCGCACGTGGCTGGCACGCATTGCCGACGACGCGACGCCGGCGTGGCAGCGCGAGGCCCTGTTGCACGGGGCCGAGATCGGACTGCTCGGGGCGCCGCTCCCGGGGCAGCAGCCACCGCTGCCCAACCCCGCGGCTGCCGTCTGTCCGACGTGTCCCGGTGGGCGCCTCAGCCGGGGTGGGGCGTACGCGTACGGCGGGCCGGCGACGGCGACGAGGACCGGCCCCGCCGGGCCGGCGCTGCGCCTCACGCGCCTGCCCGAGGCATTCGTTCGACTCGCCGCCACCGACACACGGCTGGGCAAGCAGGCGGCCGCGGTGCTGACACGCGTGACATGGCCCGGCAAGCCCGGCGACGCCGACGCACCGCCTCCGCTGACCGCCGCGGAACAGGAGCGCTTCGCCGCTGGACGCGGCGTGTACGAGGCGTTCTGCCAGGCGTGCCACCAGGCCGACGGACGCGGTCAGCCAGGTCGCGGAGCGAGCCTCGTCGGATCGCCGCTGGCGCTCGCCGAGGCGGGCGTGCCCGTGCGCGTCCTGCTGCACGGCAAGGAGGGCGCGACCGGCTTGATGCCGCCCATCGGCAGCGCGCTGGACGACGCGCAGATTGCGGCGGTGCTGACGTACATCCGTCGCGAGTGGGGCCACGGCGCGTCGGCCGTCGACGCCGCCAGCGTGGCGCGCGTGCGTGCCGCGACGCAGGATCGCGAGCGCCCCTGGACCGCCGCGGAACTCGCACGGATCGAGCGGTAGCGATCCGCGATGGCCTGGCGGGGGGCTCAGCGTCAAGCTGCCCGACGTCGTCGCGGGACCACTGGTCGCACCGCCCGTCGGGCAAGGCCCGACGGCTACGTAATGCCGTGCGCATCGCATTCCGCGTACGTAGCCGTCGCCCGCCGGGCGCCGGGGAGGCATGCGGCGGGCCCCCCATACACTGGGCGCTCGGCCAGAAATGAACAATTCCTCGAAGGATCCCGGGATCCCCCGAGGCATTGAACATTTCTAATTTCCAATCGCTAATTTCTAGTACGGATCCACTTCCACGCCGTTGTTCCAGGCCCGGTACATGTCCTCGGCGCTCGGGACGGTCGCGGGGCGAACGAGGCGGAAGCCGAGCCACTCGGCGTCGGTCATGTACCAGACGCTGGTCGGCAGCTGCGGGTCGCGCTCCTTCCACACGACGTCGGACTTGACCCGCACGGTGCAGGTGACGCGGCTCG
>JAEYZV010000068.1 GCA_023427865.1 Acidobacteriota bacterium | reverse complement strand
CGCTCGAGTACCAGGACGGCCGCACGGACCGGGCGCTTGCCGTCGCCGACGGGACGGTCACCGAAGTCGTGCTGCCGGTGAACGGGCCGGTCCGGGACCTGCGCTTCAACGAGGATCACGCCGCTCTCGCCCGCATCGAACGCGCACGCCGGTAGGGACGGCTGTCCCGGCCGTCCGTCTGCTGAACGCCGGTAGGGCCGGATCTCCGAGCCTGACCTATCGCTGGATCTCCGAGCCTGGCCTGTCGTCCCGCGCCGGCCCCGTTGGGATAACGGGCCGCCGGCCCCGCGCGACAACGAGCCCGCCGCCCCGTTGGGAACTACGGGCCCTACCTTGGTGCAACGGACGCTCTGCTATGATCCGGGCGGGTCGAAGGCTCATTTTTCCTCGGATTCACTGAACTCATGGACACAGTCACCCTCACCATCGACGGCCGCGAGGTCACGGTCGCCAAGGGCACCTCGGTGCTGCAGGCCGCGATCGAGAGCGGGATCGAGGTGCCGTACTACTGCTACCACCCCGGGCTCGGCGTGGACGGCAGTTGCCGCGTCTGTCTCGTGAAGATCGAGAAGATGCCGAAGCTGCAGGTGTCGTGCTCGGTCACGGCCGGCGACGGCATGGTCGTCCACACCAGTACGCCCGATGTCGTCAAGGCACGCGCCGGCGTGTTCGAGTTCCTGCTCCTGAACCATCCGCTCGACTGCCCGGTCTGCGACAAGGGCGGCGAGTGTCCGCTGCAGGACTTCTCGTACACCTTCGGTCCCGACGCGAGCCGCATGGAGTTTCCGCGGCGGGTGTTCGACGGCGAGGGCGTGAAGGCCGACGTGGATTTCGGCCCGACGCTGATGCTGAACCGTAACCGCTGCATCCTGTGCACGCGCTGCATCCGCTTCATGCGCGAGATCGACGGCGACGCGCAGATCGGCATCGCGACGCGCGGCAACTCGAGCGAGATCGCCACCTTCGAGGAACAGGGCGTCCACTCGATCCTGTCGGGCAACCTGATGGACGTGTGCCCGGTCGGCGCGATCACGACACGCGACTACAGGTTCAAGTCGCGTCCCTGGGACAACCCGAGCGCCGTCGACACCATCTGCACGCTCTGCGAGAAGGGGTGCAACACGACGGCGTGGCTGCGCGCCCGGCCGGAGTGGGCCAAGGGCGCGACGCTCGTGCGCTTCACACCGCGGCTGAACCCCGACGTCAACCAGTTCTGGATGTGCGATATCGGGCGATTCGACTACCACTGGATCGAGGGCGAGCGGCGGATCACCCGGCCGATCGTCGCCGACGGGCAGGGCCAGCAGCATGCTGCCGGGTGGAACGAGGCGCTCGATCGCGCACGCGACGTCCTGACGACGGCGGGCGGACAGGTGCGGTTCCTGTTGTCGGCCCACGCAAGCCACGAGGAACTGTTCGTCTTTGCCCGACTCGGGCAGGCGCTGCTTGGCGCGGGCGCGCAGGATGCCTTCGACGTCGCCTGGACGGTCAGCGCGAAGGTGCAGCCGCCGAACACGAAGTTCGTCGTCCCCCCGGTGAACGCCCCGAACGTCGCCGGTGCGAAGATGCTCGGCCTGGTCGGAGACGTGGCTGGGGCGCCCGACCTCGCCCGCCTGAAGCAGGCCGTCGGGGACGGCTCGGTGAAGGTGCTCTACGTCTTCGACCCGGGGCCCGAGGGTTCGCTCGGTGACACGGCCTGGATCGTGGAGGCGAAGAAGTCGGGTCGCATCGGCACGCTCATCGTGCAGGGCGTGCTGATGACCGAGCTCGCGGCCATCGCCGACATCGTGCTGCCGGGCGCGGCCTTCATCGAAAAGGACGCCTCGTACACGAACTACCAGGGCCGCCTGCAGCACACGTCTCGGGCGTTCCCCGCCCCCGGCGAGGCGCAGGACGACACGCTCATCGTGCTTCGGGTCGCAAAGGCGACGGGGCACGACCTTGGCTTCGGTTCGGCAGATGCGGTCCGCGCGGCCATTGCCGAGGTGCTGCCGGACGAACCGGGTCTGCAGGGCATTGCTCAGGCCACCTTCGGTCAGGCGCGCGCGGCCAAGCACTGGCTGCAGTCGAGCAATGCGTCGGAACGGGTCAAGTGGGACGCCCTGTTCCAGGACCTGCCGCCCGTGAAGTTCGCCGACATGCTGAAGCCGGCTCCTGCGGCGGACGTCATCCCGATTCGTAAGGTCGACTGATCCGCGGGTTGGGGGAGCGCGCCTCCCGTTCCGATTGCCCTTCCATTCTGTCCGCAGCCGTCGGGCCTTGCCCGACGGTCTGACCGCGTGACGATCGGCGTGGCGTGACCCTTGCAGTCCCTCTTACTCAAGAGGAGGGATGTGCATTGAGGAAACCATTCACTTTCATGACCTTCGGCGCGTCGGCGCTGCCCGCGTCGACGCTCGCCGTCCCCGCGCTCGTGTCCGCGCAAGGTTCAGATGACATCACCGTGATGCTCCGCTCGGGTGAGCGCATCAGCGGCCGGCTCGAGGATCTCAACGGCGGCACGCTCTTCGTGCGCGTCAGCCCCAACGACCAACGCAAGCTGCCCGTGGGGCAGGTGGCCCTGATCGACTATGTCGGCGGCGCCCAGGGGCTGCCACAGACCGAAACCGGCCCGGCAAGCGGTAACGACCACGTGCTGGTGATGCGCAACAGTCAGGTCGTGCCGGGCCGTCTCGTGGACATCGAGGGTGGCGCCGGATCCGACAAGCCGGACGAGCGGCGTGTGTACGTCTTCCGGACCACAGGTGGCGAGGAACGTCGCGTCCCGGCAGAGCAGGTGGGCCGCGTCTACCTCGGCAACTTCCCCGGGTCGCAGAGCACCTCGGGCGGCAGCAGCGGCCTGGCGATGCCCGAATCGGCGTCCGGCGTCCGCGTGCCGGCCAACCAGCGATGGACCTCGACAGGCATCCGTGTCGTCGAGGGCCAGATCGTGACGTTCAACGTGCAGGGTGAAGTCCAACTGAGCACATCGCAGGAAGACCGGGCAGGCGCCGCAGGTGCGCCGAGCGGTCGCCGCGCGACGGGCGCTCCACTGCCCGATGCTCTCGCGGGGGCGCTGATTGGCCGCGTCGGCAACGGCGCGCCGTTCGGGATCGGCAACCAGACGAACGTGCCCATGCCGGCCGCCGGTGAGCTCTTCCTCGGCGTGAACGACGACGAACTCGCCGACAACTCGGGCGGCTTCGTGGTCGACGTCAGACCGCAGGCCACGCAGATGCGTCGCCGCCGGTAGCACGAGCAGGTAGCGGCCCGCTGTCCCGGCGGGCCGCCCTGGTAGGTCCGGCTGCCCAGCCTGGCCGCGCTCGGAGAGCGGGCCCTACCGCGCGACCATGACCCGCACGCTGCGCGGGCGCACCTCGAACGTGTGCCTCGTCTCGCCTGGCACCGCCTCGCCATCGACATGGACCGGTACCGGACGGTCCTGCCACAACTCGATGTGGCGCGCGCGTGCGGTCACGACGCCGCGGATGGACGGCACGGTCCCGTTGAACAGCCGCCAGCCCTGACGCACGAGACGTGAGGCGGTGATCCGCGGGATCGCCACCACGTCGAGCAGCCCATCGTCGAACGACGCCGCCGGCGCGATGCAGGCGCCGTGGCCGTACTGCTGCCCGTTGCACACCGCGACGATGTGCGCCTGCACCTCCGTCGCTGGCGCGCCATCGAGCGAGACGCGGAACTGCTGCGCGTCGAACGTGCGCCACACCCGGGCGATTGAACGAAGGTACGGCCGCAGGCCGCGCCGCACGTTGTTGGTGTTGACGTGCGCCGCGACCTCCGCGTCGAACCCGACGCCGGCGATGTTGAGGAACGGCCGGCCGCTGACCACGCCCGTGTCGATGTCGCGAGGCGTGCCCTGGACGGCCACCCGTACGGCCGCCTCGACGGCGAGCGGCAGCTTCAGTCCCCGCGCAAACCCGTTGCCCGAGCCTCCGGGCACGACCCCGAGTCGCAGCCCGCTGCCGAGCAGCGCACCGGCCACTTCGTTGAGCGTGCCATCGCCGCCCCAGACCACGACCAGGTCGGTTC
>JAEYZV010000012.1 GCA_023427865.1 Acidobacteriota bacterium | reverse complement strand
AGGCGGGCCAAGGCCCGCCCACCAGGCAGGGTGGGCCGCTGCGGCCCACTCCGCCGACCCTCCCCGACCGCATCCTGCTGCGCGGTGCGAGTCACACGCGGAACCGCAGGAACGCACCAACACCGCCTGCAGGCTCGAGCAGGCTCGCGTCCTCGATGAACCGGACGTTCGCGCTCGTGCGGCGAGCCTCCCCGACGAGCGTCTCGACGAGCGCCTCGTCGAGCTGACCGCGCTGTTCGATCGGCGTGGCGAGGCCGACCTGGGCCGACTCCTGATCGGCGGCCGTCGACGCCGGCGCCGCCGGAAGCACGAGCGTGTCCACCTGCCCGCGTTCGAGGGCGCCGCGCACACCCGTGACGCCCACGGTCGCGAGCCCGCGCGACCGGTACGCGTCGATGAGCGCGTCCACGACGTCGCGGTCGGTTTCTTCATCCTTCCGGCGGAATGCCTCGAGCGTCGCCTGCAGGATCTCGTGTTCGCGGGCGTGGACATCGAGGCGCATCACGTCGATCACGAGCGCGTCGACCGACTCCGGGAGCTGTTTGCGCAGCAGCGCGATCGCTTGCGCCTCGCCGCTCAGGATGATGGCCTTGACGCCCTCCTCCCGCACGACGCGCTCGACCGCCTCTGCCACTTCCTTCATGTGCTTCAGATGGAGGCCGTCGACGTGGCGCTGGTAGCGCGGTTGTGACCAGCCGCCCACCTGCACGCGTTGCGTCTTCTCGTTCTCGATCGTCTCGGCGTGCTGCACCGTGCCCGTGGCGCAGACGAACAGGCGCGCGGTGTTCGTGTTGACGACCAAGGCGGCGTACGTGGCGTACTGCTCCGCTGCGCGTGCCAGCGGAAACAGGTGCGGCACGTCGTCCACGTACAGCATGTGGCCCTCGAGGGGCGTATCGAGCGGGATCGCCTCGAACAGCGACTCACCGCCGTTGCACGAGAAGATCGCCAGGGCCGCCGGCCCCGGGAGTGTCACATCCTCCTGCAGATACCTGCGGATGCGCGCCTCGTCACGGCCCAGTGCCTCGCGGAACGTCGAATCTGCGGCATAGGTCGCGCTCGGTTCCGCAAACGCGCGTTCGAGGAAGGCCTCGTGCGTCTGCCGGCCGTGCTGGTCGGCCGTGAGGTCGAGGTAGAGGCTCACCACCGGCATCGGCGCGTGCTGGAATCTGGCAAGGTGGTCGAGCACTGGTTCGAGCGTGGCAATCGGCACGGAATCTCCCGGTCTGGGCGCGTCGGTCGCGCGTCTGGTCCCCCGGCACACGCCGGGACAATCCGGACGGTTGCAAAGCACGCGCCTGCCGCCCTACCCGCTCGAGGCAGTTCTTCCCCCCCGTTGTCTGGCGACCGGTGCCGCCTGCGGCCCGCCGCCAGCTCACCCCGTTCCCCGCTGTCCGCGTAGCCGCTCACGTGTTCAGCCGTTTGCCTCTGCCCCTTGCCACCTGTTCCACCTGCTCCCGGGTCGACGCTCACCTGTTCACCTGTTAGCCCGTGCTCCTGTCACGTGCCCCGGCTACACCTGCGCCCAGTGTTGTCTGTCCCTACCCACCTGTTCCCCTGTTCACCTGTTCACCTGTGTGCCTGTTTACCTGTGCTCCTGTTACCTGTCTCCTCTCACCTGTTCCCTGCTTCTGCCTCCGGTACGCCCGTTGCAGCATCCCGGTCCGGCGCCGCGCATCGCGTGCGGCCGAGGAGTGAAACGTGACAAAGCAGGCAGGCATCAGCAACCGGGAAACGCCGCAGGAAGAACAGCAGGAACGCCAGGAGTTCGCGCGCCCGGACGACGTCGGGCGCGACCAGGCAGGCCACCTCGTCAGCGAAACGCCGGCCGAGCGAACGGAAGCCGATGACGACGGCAGTCGTCCGAAGCCCGATGCGCGCGAAGGCGACGCGCGCCGGGGCGTGCGTCAGAGCCGGGCCGGTGGGTGAACGCCGAGTCGATCGCGCAGGCGTCGGGCGTCGGTCGGCGCCTGCGCATCGATGTCGTTGTTGAAGTACACATGGACGCTGCGGCCTGCCTCCACGTGCGGCCGGAGGAAATCGGCCCACTCGTCGAGAACGCGGTCCTGGTAGCGACCGCCGTACTTGTGCGTGGCCCCGTGGAACCGCACGTACACCGTGTCGCTGGTGACGGCGCGCGCCGCCGCCCCCTGTGGACCGCCCGGCATGTCGTGCAGGCAAAACCCGATGCCGTGCATCCTCAGCAGCGCCAGTACCTCTTCGGTCACGCCGGTCTCGTGACGAAACTCGATGACGTGCGCGAGGGGACCGACGCGCGCGCCGTCGTCGCCAGGCGTGTACGCAGGGAGCGCCTCGACGAAGGCCGTCAACCGCTGCAGGTCGGGCATCCAGCGGGGCGGGAGTTGATACAGCAACGGCCCGAGGGTCTGGCCGAGGTGTTGCGCATGCTCGAGGAAGCGATGGATGGGTTCGTCCGGATCCTTCAGCCGCTTCATGTGCGTCAGGTAGCGGCTCGCCTTGACGGCGAAGAGGAAGTCTGGCGGAACACGCGCCGCCCACCCGGCGAACGTCTCCGGCGTGGGAAGCCTGTAGAAGCTGTTGTTCAGTTCGACCGTGTCGAACACCTCGGCGTACGCTTCCAGCCAGCGACGGCGCGGCACATGGGCGGCATGGAAGCGCGCCTTCCAATGCGGGTAGTCCCAGCCCGAACAGCCGATCCGCAGCCGACGCGTCATGCCCCTGGCCTCTGGCGAAGGCCGTGCCAGCCCGCGGCAAACGGAGCCGTAAGCAGCCGCCGACCGGTCGCCTCGCGTGCGACTCATGACAAATGCCGGTACACTGCACGCGCGCCCGTGACCACACACGGCAACTTGCCGGCATGACACCCCTGCACCAGCCATCGTCTCCAGACGCGGCCACTCCTTCCACCCCGTTTGGCGCCACGTTCGGCACGTGGGCATGGACCCCGACAACCGATGCCCTGGTCTTCGAGACGACGCTGCGCGCACCGCTGGCCGTTCCCGCCGCGATCACGCTGCACGACTGGCTCGCGCGCATCGACGCCGCCGAGCGCGAGGCGGTGGCCCATGCCTGCCGCGCGGTCTTCGAGGATGCGCAGGAACGGGAGCAGCATTTCACGGTCGAAACGCCCGCGGGACGGCGGCGGATGCTGTTGCGGGCGCGTCAGGCGCCCGCCGAGGCGGACCAGCCCGCCAGGGTGGTGGGCGTCCTTCTCGACGTCACCGCGAGCGCGCACCTGGCCAGCAGCACCGAGCAACGGACCCGCTCCCTGGAGGAGCGCCTGCGGCTGGCCCAGGAGGCCGGACGCGTCGGCACGTTCGAGTGGCTGATTCCGGAGGAGCGGATGGAATGGTCCGCCGCGCTGGAGCAGCTCTACGGCGTGCCGCCGGGGACGTTCGGCAACAGCGTCAGCCGCTGGGCCGAGCACGTGCACCCCGACGACGTGGGGCCGGTGGTCACCCGCGTCCAGCGCTGCATGGTGCGCCGAGAGGAGGGCTGCGAGTTCGAGTTCCGCGCCCGCCTGCCGTCGGGCGCCCAGCGCTGGCTCGCCGGTCGCGTCCGCTTCACTTACGACAGCGACGGCACGCCGCGTCGCATGGTGGGCGTCAACGTCGACGTCGACGCCCGCAAGCAGTCGGAGATTGCCCTGCACGAGAGCGAGGCGTGGTTCCGTCATCTCGCCGATTCCCTGCCGATCAAGGTCTGGGCGGCGACGCCCGAGGGCGACCTGGACTACGTGAACGAAACGTGGCGACGCTACACCGGAGGACTCGACGTCGAGGACTGGCCGCGCGCCGTGCACCCCGACGACGTCGCCGCCCTGCAGGAACGTGGAACCCTCTCGCTGAGCCGGCGCGAGCCATACGAGGCGCGCTGCCGTCTTCGCCGCGCCTCCGATGGCACCTGGCGCTGGCACTCGATACGAGCGGTGCCCATCTCCGATCCCGCGGGGGTACCGATCCGCTGGCTCGGCGCCCTCGTCGACGAGCACGAGGTACGCATGCTCATGGAGCAGAATCAGGCGCTGCTCGCCTCCGAGCAACGTGCGCGGCAGGCCGCCGACGATGCTGCGCGCATGAAGGACGAGTTCCTCGCGACGCTCGGCCACGAGTTGCGGACACCGCTGAACGCGATCACCGGCTGGACGAGCCTGCTCAAGCGCGGCGGGCTGTCGCCGGAAGACACGGTCAGGGCGATCGAGGTGATCGACCGGAATGCCCTCGCCCAGCGGCACCTGATCGACGAGTTGCTCGACGTGAGCCGCGTCATCTCCGGGCACGTACGACTCGACCTTCAGCCGGTGTTCGTCGAGGACATCGTCGCGCAGGCAGTCGATGCGATCGGTCCGGTGGCCGACGGCAAGGGCCTGCAGATCGAGACGGCCATCGAGCCGATCGGCCAGCCGGTCATCGGTGATCCCGTACGCCTCCAGCAGGTCGTCTCGAACCTGCTGGGCAATGCGATCAAGTTCACGCCGTCAGGGGGAAGCGTGACGGTGCGCGTCGCGCGTGTCGGCGACGAGGTCCGCATCAGTGTGCGCGACACCGGCGTCGGCATTCCTCCGGCCTTCCTGCCGATCGTGTTCGATCGGTTCCGGCAGGCGGAGTCGGCAAGCGTCAGGCGGTTCGGCGGCCTCGGGCTCGGGCTGTCGATCGTCCGACAGATCGTGCACATGCACGGCGGCCGCGTCGAGGCGGCAAGCGAGGGCGAAGGCCGCGGGGCGGAGTTCACCGTCACCCTGGCGCTCGATGGCGTGCCGTCGGAGTCCTCGGCGACAGGGCCAGGCCGGCCCAACGACGCCGGACCGTCGCCACTCCGCGGGCTCTCGATCCTGATCATCGAGGACGATCCGGACTCACGGGAGATGCTCAGCGTGCTCCTCGAGAACGTCGGCGCCATCCCGGTCGCCGCGGCAACCGTGAGCGAAGCGCTCCGGCTGCTCGGCGACCTCGAGGTCGACGTCGTGCTCAGCGACATCGGCATGCCCGAACGTGACGGCTTCGACCTCATTCGCGCCCTCCGCAGCTTCCCGAATCCGCGGGTCCGCCACGCGCCGGCGCTCGCGGTGACGGCATTCACGCGTGCCGAGGATCGCGAGCGCATCCTCGCGGCGGGATTCGACGCGCACGTGAGCAAGCCCGTCGAACCGCTCGAGCTGTTCCGCGCGATCGCTGACGTCAACCAGCGCCGCGCGGCTCAGGACGGACGGGAAGAGCCGACCTGACGAGCCCTGCTGTACGATGCCGGGCGATGCGCACATTCCCTGCCTGCCTGCTGCTCGCGCTCCCGGCCCTGCTGGCGACCGATGCCCGCGCCGAGACGCATCGCTTCACACCCACACACGGGGTCCCGACGTTTGCCGTTCGCGAGCCGGTGCTCAAGATTCGGCCAGGTGATGTCGTCGAGTCGCACACGTTCTCCAGACCGGACGACTACTACGCACGCGCCGGCGGCGCCTGGCCCGGAGAAGTGGGACCGTTCTACATCGAGGGACTGACGCGCGACGACACGCTGGTCGTGAAGGTGCTGAAGGTGCGTCCGAACCGCGATACCGCGGTGTCGGCGGTCGTGCCCAACGGCATCCGCGCCGTGGCCGGCGACTCGCGGCCGCGCATCCTGAACGACCCGCTGCCGGCGCGCCGGTTCGTCTGGCAGATCGATCGCGAGCGGAACGTGGGCATCCTCGAACTGCCAGGCTCGGCGAGCAGGCGCATCGAGCTGCCGCTCCGGCCGATGCTCGGTCGGGTCGCGGTGGCCCCTGCCGGTCAGGAGGCATGGGGAGGGCTGTGGCCCGGCAACTTCGGCGGCAACATGGACGCCTCCGACGTGCGCGAGGGCGCCACGGTGTACCTGCCGGTGTTTCACGAGGGCGGCTACTTCTACTTCGGCGACGGGCACGCGCTGCAGGGCGACGGCGAGATCGTCGGGTCGGGCCTCGAGACGACGATGGACGTGACGCTGCAGTTCGACGTCATCAAGGGGCAGAAGATCGCCTGGCCGCGCATCGAGGACGAGACGCACATCATGGTGGCGGGCAGCGTCCGGCCGCTCGTCGATGCCTTCCGCATCGCGCACGTCGAGCTGATCCAGTGGCTCGTGGACGATTACGGCTTCGACAAGATGGAGGCCTACCAGGTGGTATCGCAGGCGGGCGTGGCCCGCGTGGCCAACGTCGTGGACCCGAACTACACGGTGGTGGCGAAGTTCCCGAAGTCGGCGCTGCCGCCGAAGGTCCGCCGTCCCTGACGCGCGCTAACTGAAACGGCCGGAACTCCTCGCGGAATTCCGGCCGTCTCGCAACATCTGGTCGGGGCGAGAGGATTTGAACCTCCGACCCCTCGGTCCCGAACCGAGTGCTCTACCAGGCTGAGCCACGCCCCGACAACCGGGAGAGTGTACCACAGCTCACG
>JAEYZV010000009.1 GCA_023427865.1 Acidobacteriota bacterium | reverse complement strand
GGATTGGGGATTCGGGCGGCGCGCCGGTCAGGTGGCCCGGACGCGCGCGACGAGCTTCTTGCCGGCCTGGATCGTCCAGGTGCCAGCGGGCACGAGAGCGTTGATGTCGTTCACCGTCTCCCCGTTGAGACGAACGCCGCCTTGCGCGATCTTGCGGGTGGCATCACTACCCGACCCGGCCAGGGCGAGATCGACGAGTACCTTTCGCAGCAACTGCCCGGCAGCCACATCCTGGGGCGGAAGCTCGTCGCCCGCGCGCCCCTGTCGCGCCGCATGTCGCGCCTTCACCGCCTGCACCGCCGCCTCGGCTGCAGCCGCACCGTGGTAGTCGCTGACGATGGACCGCGCCAGCTCGTACCGGAGATCGGAAGCGGTGACCCCACCAGCGGCGAACTGCGCCTGGCGCTCGGCGATCTGCGCGGCAGACCAGTCGGTGAGCAGCGTGAAGTACGTCCACATCACCTCGTCGGTCCCGCGGAAGTCCTCGACGATCTTGCGCACCATCTCGTCGGCGGGCTCCTCGATGCCGACGTAGTTGCCGAGGCTCTTGGACATCTTCTCGACACCGTCGAGCCCGACCAGCAACGGCGTGGTCAGGATGATCTGGGCGGGCAACCCATAGGCGGGCATGATGTCGCGCCCCACGTTCAGGTTGAACAGCTGGTCGGTCCCGCCCAGCTCCACGTCCGCCTTCAGGAACACGGAGTCGTAGCCCTGGCTGAGCGGATACAGGAACTCGTGCAGGCCGATCGGCTGGCCCGCCTCGTACCGTTGCCGGAAGTCGCGCCGCTCGAGCATCTGCGCGAGGTTGTAACGGGCGGCCAGCCGAACCCAATCGACGCCCGTCAGCGCACCGAGCCATCTGCTGTTGAAGTCGACGATCGTCTTGCCGGGATCGAGGATGCGGAACACCTGCTGGCGGTAGGTGTCGGCGTTTGCCTGCACGGCTTCGGGCGTCAGCGGCGGCCGCGTCTTCGAGCGGCCCGTGGGGTCGCCGATCAGGCCCGTGAAGTCTCCGATGAGGAACACCACGGTGTGGCCGAGATCCTGGAAATGCTTCATCTTCCGGATCAGCACCGTGTGCCCCAGGTGCAGATCGGGCGCGGTGGGATCGAAGCCGACCTTCACGACCAGCGGGCGCCCCGCCGCCTGCGCCTCGGTGAGCCGCGCCCGCAGGTCCGACGCACGCACGACGTCCACGCAACCACGCGTCAGGTAGGCGAGTTGTTCCTCGATTTCCATCGGGCCGTAGTGTAGGCAAAGTCGGAAGGCAGAAGTCAAAAAGCAGACGTGCGGGGTTGGTCCGATGCCGCGGCTCAAGCGCATCACGCCCAAGCCGATTGCTCCGTCACGCTCGCCACTGGGTCAGGCGGCCCTGCAGCGGCGCGAGCGAGAGTCAGCGGGAAGGAAGCCTCGTGTCCAACAAGCGCTTTCATGAACGACGCGAGCACCCGCGTGTGCCCGCCCACAGTCTTGCGTTCCTGTCGGCGCAGTTGAGCGGCGGCGCGCCGGTTGCCCTCATCGACGTCTCGCACCGCGGCGTCCGTCTCGAAACCACCCGACACATGCGCCCGGGACAGACCGTCTGCATCCGCTTCACGATCGACCGGACCACCATCTCGGTGAACGCCGGCGTCGTGCGCGCGGCGGTGACGACGCTCGAGGCGGATGCCGTGCGCTATGAGACCGCCCTGTCGCTGAGCGACGACTGCACGGAGCTCCAGGTAGCCCTCGTCGAGCGTCGCCGTGAGACGCGGTTCGACCTGCGTGACCTCCCGACAGGCGAACGGCCGCGTCAAGGCGAGCCCAACGCCCCCGATACCGGCCGCAGCTGGTGGCTCGCCGGCGGGGCACCCGCGCAGCGCCGGCCCGCAAGCCGGGCCTGAGCTTCATCCGTGCGGTCGGTCCACTCCCACCCGCTGGCGAGCGACGAGGCCGGGGGACACCTTCCACTCCCCAAAGTGAGCGCAGCGCCTAAAGGCAGGCGCCCGCCGCGTCGATTACTACGCCACCTCGGCTGACGTTCAAGTGCAACGGTGTGCGCCGGGTTCCGCGCCGCGAGGAGGCGAAGTGTCCAAGACCGAAGGCCATAACCGCCGGCAGCACCCGCGCGTGCCGGCCACTCTGATGCCGTCCCTGTCCGCACGACTGAGTGGCGGCGCATCGGTGCGCCTGCTCGACGTGTCGCGACGGGGCGTCCGCCTCGAGACGACCAGCCACATGCGCCCCGGGCAGACCGTCTGCATCCGCTTCGTCGCTGCCGACGCAACGGTGACGCTCAGCGCCGCGGTCGTGCGCGCCACGGTGGCGCATCTCGATGCCGACGGTGTCCGTTACGAAACGGCGCTGTCGCTGGCCGGCGACCTGCTGCTCTGCGACCAGCTGCACGAGGCGGCCATGCAGGCACCCGACGCCGTATCCGGCGACTCGCCCGGTCCCGCGCTCGAGAGCGTGGTCGACTACACGGTCATCGTCAGTGGCGCACCCGATCCGCGCGCACTGCTCGAGGGCCTTCAGGCCAACTCCTGGTAGGTGCCGACGTGCGTACGCTGCTCCTCGCGCTCGCGACCCCCGATCCCGGACCACTCCGCACCGCGCTCGGCACGGCCCTCGGCGCGTCGTCTGTCGACGCCTGCCAGGCGCTCGAGGCGGCAATCACGTGGCTCGAGAACCGGCCCTGCGATCTCCTCGCAATCGCCGGCCCCGGAACCGCGATCGGTGAAGCGGTCGCCCGCGTCCGTCGGGTGAGCCGCGCCCTTCCCGTTCTCGCCATCGTGCCGGACGTCGCCACGGCGGACGCCGGCGCCGCCTGGCTGGCTGGCGCCGACGACGTGATCACGGCCGCGAGCCTCACCGCGGCGCAGCTGCCCGAGGGGCTGGACGATGTGCGCCACCCGGAGCGGCAGGTGCTGCGACGCATTCAACGCCTCTGGTACGCCGGTCCGGAGGATGCCCTTCGCCAGCACCTCGTCACCCGCGTAGGCACACGCGTCCGCAATGTCGGCCTGACCGGCGAGGGGCTCGCCGGCCTGACGACA
Organism: Acidobacteriota bacterium; assembly: GCA_023427865.1. Taxonomy (GTDB): domain Bacteria; phylum Acidobacteriota; class Vicinamibacteria; order Vicinamibacterales; family Vicinamibacteraceae; genus Luteitalea. The sequence goes on along the minus strand of JAEYZV010000009.1, from coordinate 1,663 downwards.
CAGGACGTCGAGGAGACGCATTCGGCCGCGCTGGTCGTCAACGCCGGACAGGAGCCAGGGGCGATCGTCCTCGGCATCCGCCGCGTCAAGCGCACATACCCGGGGCTGGCGATCACCGTGGTCGCCGATGGCGCACACCACGATGCATTCCGCCGCGCCGGCGCCGACGAATGCGTCGCGGCACCGGCAGACGTCGACCACGTGCTGCACGCCGTCGGTCGCGCGCAGGCGCAGTGCCGCACGTCGTTCGACCTCGAGGCGACGCGGAGCCGCGAGACCCGGCTGCGCGCGCTCGTCGAACAGTTGCCCGAAGCGGTCGTCCTCCTGTCGCCGGAGCACGCCGTACTCGCCGTGAACCTGGCGGCGTTGCGGATCCTCGGCGCCCGGGACGCGCGGCAGGTGCTGGGCTCCTCGCTCGAACCGTGGCTCGATCGCGACGACGCGGATGCGCCGGATCTCATGGCGTTGGTGGACGGCATGTCCAGCGGCACCACCCGCGAGATCGTGATGCGGACCAGGCACCTGGCCGAGGCGCGTCGGCTGCAACTGCGCGCCGCACCGTTCCAGCGTGAGAGCGGAGGACCGCCGGCCGCCCTGATCGTGATGCGCGAGGCCTACCCGGTCACCGAAGCGGCGCCGGCCGCGCCGATGCCGGACGTACAGGCGCTGATCGAGCGCGAGCGGCACGGGTGGGACATCGAACGCGAGAACCTGACCGCACGAATCCAGGCGCTGCAGGGTGAACTCGAAGCGCTCCGCGACGAGTCGGTCGAACTGCCGCAGTTGCGGACGACCACCGGCCGGCTGCGTGAACTCGGCGTCGACGTCGACGCGATCCCCGCACTCCTCGAGGCGTCGCAGCGGCTCACGGTGCTGGAGCAGGAGGAGCTGCCACTGCTGCTGGCGCGTGCCGAAGGCGTGCAGGGCCGGCAGGAGAAGCACGACCAGGAACTCGCGGCACTGCGCGCCGCGGCGGCGCAGCGGGAGGCACTCGAGCGCGCGACGACCGAAGAACTCGAGGCGGCTCGCACGCGCATCGCAGAACTCGAAGCCGCGCTGCAAGCCGCCCACACGCGGGAGGCAGACGCCGCAGTGCTGCCGCCGGCCTCCGTGCCGGATGTCGGGCAGGCGCCACGCCCGGTGCCCGGCGCACAGCAGTGGCTGCTCCAGGAGATCGCCCGGCTCGGCATCGTCCGCACGACCAGACACGGGGCCGTGCTCGAGGTGGACGACCGTGCCGCGCAGTTATGTGGCGCTGCCGATGCGGCCGCGATGCGGCAGGCGGGCACGTTGCCGGCACCGCTGCTCGCTGCCGCCGGCGACGACATGGGGGACGTCGTGCGCTTCGAGGTGTTCCTGCAGCCCTCTGAAGCAGCGACGGTGCGGCACATTGCCGGTGCGCGCGTCGGCGACGAGGACGACTCGTCGCTCACGTGGCTGCTCGTGGAGTGCGAGGGCGGCGCCGAGCGTGCGATGCGGCAGGGCGAACGGCAGCAGGCCATGTCGGCCGTGCTCGAGGCGGCCGCGGTCGAGTGTCGTGCCGTTGTCGACTCGGCCGCCGCGCGCGTCGTGGGGCCGCGCCCGGTCGACGACGCGGGTGAGTCGGCGCACACGGCAGGGGCACGCGCCCGGGCGCCCCCCAGGGCCATGCAAACGCAGGTGT
>JAEYZV010000605.1 GCA_023427865.1 Acidobacteriota bacterium | reverse complement strand
CGACATCGCGCTGCGTATCGAGGGCAAGGGCCGGTACGAGGTGGGCACGGGGATCCGCTTCCTCGATCACATGCTCGAGCTGTTCACGCGGCACGGAGCCTTCGACCTGACGCTGACGGCCGCCGGCGACCTCGACGTGGATCAGCACCACACGGTCGAGGACGTTGGCATCGCGCTCGGGGAGGCGTTCACGCAGGCGCTCGGCACGAAGGTCGGCATCAACAGGGCCGGCTACTTCCTCATGCCGATGGACGAGACGCTGGCCATCGCCGCCGTCGACCTCAGCGGCCGTCCGCATGCAGTCGTCGATCTCGGCGTGAAGGTGCGCATGGTCGGCGACCTGCAGGTCGAACTGCTGCACGACTTCTTCGAGGGGTTCGCGCAGGGCGCACGGGCGAACGTGCACGTGAAGGTGATGTACGGCCGGTCGAGCCACCACCGCATCGAGGCGGTGTTCAAGGCGTTCGCGCGAGCCATGCGCGTGGCATGCGCAAAGGACAAGCAGCTCGCACGCATGCTGCCGAGCACGAAGGGACTGCTGTGATCGTCGCGCTCATCGATTACAAGGCGGGGAACCTGACGTCGGTGCGCAAGGCGCTGACGACGCTCGGCGCCGAGATCCTGACGCCGCAGGCGCCGGAGGATCTCGATCGTGCCGACGCGATCATCGTCCCCGGTGTGGGGCACTTCGAGGCGACTGCCGCGCTCGCCGAGCCCTGGCACCGTGCGGTCCGCGCGCGGCTGGACGCGGGCGTGCCGCTGCTCGGCATCTGCCTCGGGCAGCAGTGGCTCTTCGAAGGCAGTGAAGAAGCGCCCGACGTGCCCGGCCTCGGCGTGCTCGAGGGACGATGCGTGAAGCTGGAGCCGTCAGGGGACGGGCTCAAGGTTCCCCACGTCGGGTGGAATGCGCTGAAGCAGACCGGCAGGCCGTCACGCCTGCTGGCCGGCATTCCGGACGAGGCCCAGGCCTACTTCACGCACTCGTACGTGGCGCCCGAAGGCGAGGCGACAGTGGCGATCACCGATCACGGCGGGACGTTTGCAAGCGTGGTCGAGAAGGGACTCGTGTTCGGCGCCCAGTTCCATCCCGAGAAGAGCGGCGACACGGGCTTGCGCGTGCTCGGCAACTTCCTCCAGCTGGCTCGGCAACAGGCCGAGGCCCGGGAGGTCCGCTGATGCTGTCCAAGCGCATCATCGCCTGCCTCGACGTCCGTGACGGCCAGGTGGTCAAGGGCGTGAACTTCGAGGGACTGCGCAACGCCGGCGATCCTGCGGAACTGGCGCGCCGTTACAACGTCGAGGGCATCGACGAGCTCGTGATCCTCGACGTCACCGCAACGCTGGAGAAGCGACGCGCGATGGCCAGGACGGTGGCCACCGTTGCACGGGAGCTCTTCATCCCGCTGGCCGTTGGTGGTGGCATCGCCTCCGAGGAGGACGCGGCCGCCGCGGTCGAGGCCGGAGCCGACAAGGTGAGCATCAACAGCGCGGCCGTCGCCGATCCGGGGCTGATCACGTCGTTGGCGCGTCGATACGGATCGCAGGCCGTTGTCGTCGCCATCGATGCGAAGCTCGAAGGAGATCGCTTCGCCGTATACGTGCGCAGCGGGTCGACGCCGACCGGCCGCGATGCGGTTGCGTGGGCCCGCGAAGCGGCCGACCGCGGAGCTGGCGAGATCCTGCTGACCTCGATCGACAAGGACGGGACGCGCAGTGGCTTCGACGTGCCGATGACGGCCGCGGTGTCCAGGGCGGTGAGCATCCCCGTCATCGCGTCGGGTGGCGCCGGGACGTTCGACCATTTCCGCGAGGTGTTCACGGAAGGGTGCGCCGATGCGGCGCTCGCCGCCTCGGTGTTCCACTTCAGCGAGCACGCGGTCAGCGAGCTGAAGGCGCACCTCGACGCACAGCGGATTCCGGTGAGGTTGCGGTAAGTCGAGCCGACCTCGCCGTATCGGCCGCGTTCGCGAACGCGCCGTCGAGTCCCACAATCCCGAGTCCCGAGCCTTCTGTCCCAGTCGCGAATCGGCAAGTTCCGATGGTAGGGCGCGTTCCCCGAACGCGCCTCCGAATCCCGAATCCCGAGTCCCGAGTCCCGAGAATGCTGATCCCCGCCATAGACCTCCGCGACGGCCAGGTCGTGCAACTCGCACAAGGCAAGCGCCTCGCGCTCGCCACCGACGACTGGCAGTCGTGGGTCGACAAGTTCCGCCCGTTCCCGAAGGTGCAGCTCATCGATCTGGATGCGGCGATGGAGCGCGGCGCCAACGAATCCCTGATGCGGAAGATCTGCGCAGAGAAGGCGTGTCGCGTCGGCGGGGGCATCCGCTCCATGGAACGGGCGCAGCACGTGCTGTCGCTCGGCGCCACGCACGTCATCGTGAGCTCGGCGCTGTTCCGCGGCGGACAGCTGGACCTGGAGTTCGCCGGGCGTCTCGCCGACGCCATTGGACGCGAGCGCGTGATCGCCGCGGTCGACAGCTCACAGGGCGTCGTCACCATTCGCGGCTGGCAGGAGGCGACGTCGGTCACCGCCGTCGAGGCGGCCAGGGCGCTGGAGCCGTACTGCGACGAGTTCCTCTACACCAACGTCGACACCGAAGGGCTCATGCAGGGCATTCCCATCGATGCCGTGCGCGCCGTTCGCGATGCCACGACGCGGCGCGTCGTGGCCGCAGGCGGCATCACCACGCAGGAGGAGATCGACGCGCTCGACGCCATGTGCGTGGACGCGGTCGTCGGCATGGCGATCTACACGGGTCGGCTGGCCCTGAGGCCGAACGGGGGCCAGCCGTAATTGGAACAATTTCAGAATGGCAGAATTTCAGAATTGCATCACCTTCAGTAATGCCCCGAAGGTTGGCGATGGGAGTGCCACTCCGAAATTCTGAATTCCGAAATTCCGAAATTCCTCCGGCGCTGTTTGCTACCCTCTGCCGCATGGTTCAGCCCACGTGGCGGCGCCCCCTGCTGGCGCTGCTGGCCATGGTCATGGCGGCAGGCGCAGGTTGCGCACGGGAAGGCCGTTTCAACGTCCAGAACGCGCGATCGCACGTGGAGCGGCTCGCCGGGGCAATAGGCACGCGCCCCGCCGGCAGCGCCGCCAACGAGAAGGCGCGCGCGTACCTCATCGAGACGCTGCAACTTTACGGCTTCGACGTCCGCGTGCAGGAAGCGGACGCCGCCTGGCCCGAGGCCGGCGTCAACGCGCGCGTCGCCAACATCGTGGCGGTCAGGCCCGGTCAGGAACGCCAGGCCATCGGCCTCGTCGCGCACTACGACTCGGTGCCGTACGGACCCGGGGCAGGCGACGATGCGTTCGGCACGGCCGTGGCACTCGAAGCGGCGCGCGTGCTCGCCGCGCGGTCGTCGCCCCGCTACACGCTGATGGTCCTGCTCACCGACGCGGAGGAGCACGGGCTCATGGGCGCGCGGGCGCTCGTGGAAGATCCGGAGGTCCGTGCGCGCCTGCGGACCTTCATCAACATCGAAGCGATCGGCGCCGCGGGACCGCTCGTGCTGTTCGAGTCCGGCCCCGGCACGAGCCCTGCGCTCCGCGCATGGACGTACGCCTCGCATCCGCGGGGCGGGTCGTACATGCAGTCGGTCTACGACGCGCTGCCCAACGACACGGACTTCACGCTGCTGCGCGAACTGCCGGGCGTGTCGGGGATCAACCTCGCGGCCGTCGGCGACGGGTACGCGTACCACACCGACAGGGACCGCGCAGACAGGGTGACGACGGACCTGCTCGCGCGTGCCGGCGAGACCGTGCTCGAGGTCGTCGAAGGCATCGAGGAGCGCCCGACGCTCGATCCGGCACCGTCTCCGGCGATGTACTTCTCGGTGCTGGATCGGACGGCGTTCCTCGTATCGCTCGGCACCGGCGTCGTGCTCGGCGGCATCGGCGCGGCACTGGCACTCGGCGTGTGGCTGCTCATCGCGCGGCGGCTGTGGCGAGAGGGCGGCTGGACCCGACCCGTCCTGACCCTCGCGTGGGCGACGATTGCCTCCGGCGCCGTGCTTGGCGCGCTGGTCGCATCGGTCCTGCTGATTCGCACCGCGCGCGCCCAACTGCACCCGTGGTACGCCTCGCCGCTGGCGCTGTTTGCGTTCATGACCGTCATGGTCGTTGCGCTCAGCTGGGCGGTCCGACGCTTCGCGACCTTCGTGCCGCCACGGCTGCAGCCCGACGGCACGCCCCTGGGCGTCTGGTTCGCGGCGCTGCCTCCATGGATCCTGCTGACGGTGATGGCCCTCGTGTATGCACCTGCGGCCTCGTATCTCGTCTCGGTGCCGCTCACCTGCGCCGCATTGCTGCTGCCACTTGGATTCTGGAAGGCGCCGGCCGCGCGCGTCGCCAGTGTCGCAGTGCTGCTCGTCACCTGGGTGCTCTGGATTCCAGACCTCCTGACGCTGCTGCCGTTCGCGGTGACCACGCTCGGCCGCTTCCCGATCGTGACGCCGACATGGGTCTTCCCGGCCCTGTTGTTCGCCGCGGGCGTCGTGATCTGGCCGCCCGTGCTCGCGGTGCTCGTGGGTCGGCTCCGGTGGCGCATGCGCCACGGACTGGCCGCCGCCGTGCTCATGGTGGCGCTCGTCGTCACCGCGGCAGTGGCGCTGACGGGCAGCGCCTACACCGCCGAACGCCCACTCCAGCGCGCAGCGACGTTCATCGACGACCGTGTGCGCGGGAACGCCCACTGGGAGCTCTCGAGCAACGAGCCCGGCGTCGACATCGCCGCCGGTGCCCCACAGAACGTCCAATGGCACCCGGTGGACGCCAGCGACACGCTCTCGGCCCGCATCGGCGCGGCAACCAGGGCCCACGTCTTCCGTGGCGCGGTTCCGGTGCCGACGACGCCGCCGCCATTCACCGTGACGGCGAGCGTCGTGCGACGGCCCGGCGATGCCGACCTCGAGGTCACCGTCACACCGGCCGACGCAAACTGGAACGCCGTGACGTTCGTGCTGCCCGAAGCGATCGTTCCGACGCGGACGACGCTCGTCGGACGGACGCGCGCGGGTCGCTGGCAGGCCCGCTCCACGACGCTGCCGCGGGAAGGCCTGACGTGGCGCGCGACCGTACCGGCAAGCCAGGCAGACCGGCTGGCCGCGGCGGAAGTGTGGGTGAGCAGCATCCATCTGCCAGGACACACACAGGACAGCCGCCTGCCGGCGTGGCTGCAAACGCCTCGGACGACGTGGCACACACGCCACACGGTGCTGACCGGCATCACGCCGAGTGACGTCACGCAACCCGCATCGACGCCGGAGACGCCCTCGCTCGAGACACCGACATTCAGCACCCCGGCGCCAGGCACGCCTGCACCCGAGCCACCCGGTCCGCAGGATCCCCGCCGATGAGCGCAGCGGGACGATCGGTGCTCGACCGCGTCGGCCTCGGCCGGCCGGAACTGCGCGCGTGGGCGTTCTACGACTGGGCGAACTCCGCGTTCCTGACGACCATCGTCGCGGCCGTGTTCCCGGTGTACTTCAACAACGTGGCGGCGAAGGGACTCGACCCCGGCGCGGCAGCGTTCAACTTCAGCGTCGGCACGACCGTGGCGCTGACGGTGAGCGCGCTCATTGCACCGGTGCTCGGCGCGATCGCCAATCACCGGCCGTGGAAGAAGCGCTTCCTGGCCGGCTTCATGATCATCGGCGTCGTCGCGACCATGGCGATGGCAGCGATCGGAGAGGGCGACTGGGCGCGCGCAATCGCCCTCTTCATGGTGGCCAACATCGCCGTGAGTGGCTCGATTGCGTTCTACGACTCGCTGCTGCCGCACATCGCGGCGCCGCACGAGCTCGACCGGGTCTCCTCGTCGGGCTTCGCGCTGGGCTATCTCGGTGGCGGGCTGCTGCTCCTGCTCAATCTCGCCTGGATCCTGCAACCGGGAGTGTTCGGGCTGCCCGACGCAGGTGTCGCCACGCGGCTGGCGTTCTTCAGCGTGGGCGTGTGGTGGCTCGTCTTCTCGATCCCGCTGCTGCGGCGCGTCCCGGAGCCGGCCATCGCCGGCCACGACCATCCCTCCGTGCGCGCGGCCGTCGGCCGGGCCTTCGGCGACCTCCGCGACACCTTCACGCACCTTCGCCGCTACCGCCAGGCATTCCTGATGCTGCTCGCGTTCCTGATCTACAACGACGGGATCGGCACGATCATCCGGATGGCCTCACTCTATGGCGCGCAACTCGGGATCGCGCAGGAGCACCTGATCGCCGCGCTGCTGCTCGTGCAGTTCGTGGGCGTGCCCTTCGCGTTCGTGTTCGGCTGGCTGGCCGGACGCATCGGCGCGAAGGCCGCGATCTTCCTCTCGCTGGCCGTCTACGCCGGCATCAGCATCCTCGGCTACTTCATGGAGACGGCCGCACACTTCTACGCGCTCGCCATCCTCGTGGGCACGGTGCAGGGCGGCAGCCAGGCGCTGTCGCGATCGCTGTTCGCGAGCATGATCCCGCGCGAACGGTCGTCGGAGTTCTTCGGGTTCTTCGCCGTCACCGAACGCACGGCCGGCATCCTCGGCCCGGCGACGTTCGCTCTGGCGATTGCGCTCACCGGCTCCAGCCGCGGCGCGATCCTTTCGGTGATCGCTTTCTTCATCGTCGGCGCGATCGTGCTCTCGCGCGTCGACGTGCGCGCCGGCCAGGCCGCAATCCGGGGGCAGGAGTCGCTCCCCGAACGCGCTTTCACCGCAACGACAGCAGGTTCGCCATGAGCGCGTATGCGCCGTCGGTGCCTGCGGGCAGCTGCCGCCACAGGTTCAGCCCGACGTAGATCCATCGCCCCTGCCCGACCTTCGCCTCGACGAGCGCGCCGCGCTTGACGCCCGGGTTGTTGGGGAACGGATCGGACATCTCCAGCAGGTCGACGTAGCGCTTGTCGGAGTTGTCGGTGCCGAAGAAGTAGAGCCCCCGCTCCTGCACCCAGTCCTTCCACGTCGTTTCCGTGATCCTGTTGGGCGTGGTGAACACCGGGTGGTCTGGCACCAGCACCGTCACGGGTGCGGTTTCGTCGGTCACGCGATCGGCGGTGTAGCGACCGAACGGTCCGGCGACGCGCGAAGGCCGGCCGACGGTTCCGGGATACGGGCCGTACTGCGCGTCGTTGAACTCGAACTTGTTGTACTGGACGATCACGGTGCCGCCCTTTGCGGCGTAGTCGAGCAGGCGCTGGTTGTATGCGCGCAGGTCGTCGCGGCGTTCGTAGGCGCGCACGCCTGTCATCACGACGTCGTACGTCGACAGGTCAGCCGATGCGAGCTGCGCGGGCGAGAGGAGCTCCACCGTGGCGCCGAGCTGCTCGAGGGCCGGCGGCACCTGATCACCCACGCCCATGATGTAGCCGACCGTCACACCGGTGACAGGCTTCAGGTCGAGCACCTTCAGGCTGCCTGCAGCATCGGCCACGAGGTGTCGCCGATGGATGTGCGGGTACTCGATCGCCTCGAAGCCCTTGTCGTAGGCCGTGCCCTCACGGGTGGCTACGGCGCGCACGTCGTACCGTCCGGGGCCGGTGCCTGCAGGGGGCGTGATCGAGAACTGCACCTGCCGCGCCTCGTCCTCACGCGCGAAGGTCACCGCGTGCTCGGCCGGACGCGACGTCCAGCCCGAAGGCAACTGGAGCCGGACCTCCGCCTGCCCGGCCACCCTGGCGTGATTGGTGACCGTGACGTCGAGCGCGCGCGTCTGTCCACCGCCAGGAAAGGCAACGACGTCGGCGCCGAGGCGCACGGCGAGAGCCGGCACGACCAGCAACTCCTGGCGCTTCTCGCCGCTGAAGACGTTGCCGTTGTGCCGGAACTGCACGGGGTGGCTCACGACCTGATCCTGTCCGGCGATCGAGTACGTGACCCGCGCGGTGAATGGCGTCGGCTCGAACGGCAGGCCGAACGGCACCGTCGGATCGAAGTCGTAGTAGTCGCGGTCCGGCACGCGTGTCCAGTACGCAGAGGTGAGCCTGCTCCTGGTCGGGATGCCGAGCGTCGCCTCGCAGATGTACGGCCGCCCGAGTTCCAGCGGCCGCGCCTCGCAGGTCGCATTGCCCTCGAAGCCTTCGAACGTCACCGCCTTCACGGCCACGTCGCCGCTCGCTCCGGCATACGCGCGCAGGACGACCCTGGTGGACTGCCCACCAACCACGAGTCCGTCGTCGGCCAGTACGTCGACGCGCAGGCCGGAGGCCACCCGCAGCGCTTCCTCGGCCTGCCGCTCCTTCTGCTCGAGGCGGAAGTCCACCTCCCGCCGCGCGTTCTCGTCCGGGTGCATGTTCACGAGCTGCGTGCGGAGCGCACGGATGGTCGTCAGCACCTGCGGCAGCGCGGCGCGCGCGCCGTCGATGCCCTTGGCCTCGAACGCGCTCTGCGCGTTGCGCACCTGCCCGTCGAGCGCCTCCAGTGCGAGACCGAGCGCCGGCGAACCTCCGCGCGCGTATCGGCCGAGCCCGCGCACGCTCGTGTCCACACCGGCAAACAGGTCCGTGTTCTGCTCGGCGCGCGGCGAGGTGAGCACGGAGTCCTGCAGGACGTAACTGCGCGGCTGCGGCCCCGGGAGCGCGTACAGCTGCGGCATGCCCTGGCACATGTGCATGCTGCGCGCCTCGCTGCCGAGTTCGTTGTAGGTGCGGCCGATCAGCCTGTCGAACGTGTTGCCGTCGACGCGGCAGATCTGCTCGTCGGGCACCTTGTCGGGAGGCCCGAAGAAGCTGCCCGTGTAGTAGAACTTCGATGCCTGCCAGGGCCGCAGGCCTGCCTTGATCTGGTCGGGAAACCTGGTGGGGTCAGCGGCCAGCCGGAACGCCTCCGCCGTGATCACCGAGGAGGCCTGATGGTGCTGTCCTCCCCCTTGCGTGTGATCCCAGATGAAGCCGACGACCACGTCGGGGCGGATCTTGCGGATCCAGTAGACGTAGTCCTCGACGATCTCGTCCTTGTGCCAGCGCTCGTACGTCTCGTCGATGCTGAACGAGTACCCGAAATCGACCGCGCGCGCGAAGTACTGCTCGGCCCCGTCGATGCGATGGGCAGCGAGCAGCTCCTCGGTGCGCAATACCGCGAGCGACTCGAAGATCTCGGGGCCGATTTCGTTCTGGCCGCCATTGCCGCGCGTCGCGCTGACGAGCACCGTCCGTACCCCGTGCTGGTACTTGTAGCGCGCCAGCAGCGCGTTGTTCTCGTCGTCGGGATGCGCCGTCGTCATCATCAGCGTCCCGGTCGACCCGAGCTGCCGCAGCAGCAGCCCGAGCGTCGCGTGCGCCGGCCGCTCGGCAATCGGCTGCACGCGGTATTGCGTCTGAACGGGTGCAATGAACGCCAAGGCGAGTGCCGCGAAAGTCAGGCGTCCAACCGTGCGAAGACTGGGTCTGTGCATGTCGTCGGAGAGGATCGGCCGAGCAGGACTCGAACTGCATCGACGCGTGTCCGGGAGTATACCGGCGGCATCAGGCGCGACGATCCCGCGCAGGACGGTCAGCGCGCATGGACGACCAGTGCGTCGCTCACCGCCCGCGGTCCCGTGATGTCGGACGGCCGGTTCACGACGGCCTCGCCCACCACCATCGTGGTGGAGCCGCCGCCGTCGAGATTGAGGGCGTCCACGACATCGAGCCGCGCCAGCAGCGCCTGCATTTCGACGAACGTCATGCCCAACGCCCGCTCGGGTTGTCGGCCGTCGATGGTGAGCAGCCAGATGGCGCCGTCACGATCCCGCGCAATCACCGTCCGTGGGTGCCGTGTCGTGTCGAAGCCCCTCGAGAGCTGCTCCACGTCCCACTCGACGACGCGCTGGCCCTCCCGCACCAGGAGCCCGGCGCCCCCGACGATGGTCGGCGCGCGAATCCAGTCGCGGACGGCCCTGCCGGAGGGGACGTCGAGCGTCTCGCGAACCTGGATGGACGGCGCAGCGCGCAGGCCGCCCAGCAACGACGGCACCGTCGTGCCGCCGTAGGAGAGCACATAGCCCCTCGCCGGGATGGTGCTGTTGCCCGTGGAGGACGGCCTGGACGCGCGGAGTGGCGTCCCGGTGAGCACCCACTCGAGTCCGCCAGTCGTGTCGGTGGTGGCCCCGGATGCCGGTGAGTAGAGCACCAACCGGCCCTGCCCGCGCGTCGTGTCGACGCCATCGATTGGCACGGTCCGCCATGCCCCGCCGGCCCTGAAACGCAGGCGCACGTGCGCACGCACCCGATCGAAGCGGGCCTGCATGCCGTCGCGGCCATCGGACAACGCCACCGCCCCGCGAGCACGGCCGGTATCGCTGAGCAGCCGCCCGTCGATCCTCAGCACACCGGTCGGGTCGCCAGCCGGTGAGAAGAAGCCGGCGTTGACGGCGGCGAGCGCATGGGTCCGCAGCGCGATGGCCTGCACCGTCGCGCGGGCCGGCACTTCGCCCGTCGCCAGCGCCGAGCCGAGGCGCACGCGTCGGGGATCGAGGCGCAGCAGCCGGATCGACTGCGGTGATGCAGGGTCGGTCAGGTCGCGCGCGTCGACGCGATACAGGTCCACGCCGGGCGCGATGCCGTCGGGGGAGCCGAGAAAGCCGGGCAGTGCCCCCGCGGAGCGCGCGTCGGCGATCGGGGCCAGGAGCCACAGGGCGAGGAGGAGCACCGCTCCGTACACACGGGTCACGCGCCAAGTATCTCGTGCCCGACGGTGGGCGGCATCACCGCCGGTAGGGCGGCTCTCCGAGCCCAGCCGGCGAGAGGCCACCACCACCTGGTCGCTCGTGTACGCCGTAGCTCCGCTGCCCGCACAGGTGCGCATGGCCGAATCCGACATCGACCGCCTCATCGACGAACTGACAGCCCTCCATGGGTCGGCCGATGCCGTCGACGCGCCTCCTGTCGCGGCGGAGCACGAGTTCGCCGATGCGGGACGCGAGCCGCTCAGCGGTCGCACCGAGTTCGTGGGCATGGACACGTCGCGGCTGGAGGCGTGGCTGCGCGACGTCGTGCGCCGCGGCGGTTCGGACCTGTTGCTCGTGGCGCACGCGCCGCCGTCGGCCCGCGTGGACAAGCGGGTGGTGCCCATTGCCGAAGACGCGCTCGAGGGTGCGGAGATCGAGCGCGCGGTGCTGCCGGCGCTCCCGGCGCACGCGCGGGAGACGTACGCCCGCGACCACATCGCCGATGCGTCGTTCGGGCTGGCCGGAGTCGGGCGCTTCCGCGTCAACCTGCACCACGAGCGCGGACGCGCGGCCGCAACGATCAGGGCCCTGCCCCGCAACGTGCCGCGTCTGTCGACGTTGTCGCTGCCGTCACAGGTGGAGCAGCTGGCGCGCCTGACGCGCGGGCTCGTGCTCGTCGGCGGCGGCACGGGATCGGGCAAGAGCACGACCCTTGCCGCGCTCGTCGACGAAATCAACAGGCGCGAGGCCCGCCACATCATCACCATCGAGGATCCGGTCGAGTACGAGCACGCGCACCGCGGTTCGCTCGTGGAGCAGGTCGAGATCGGGGTGGACGCGCCTGACTACCCGACCGCGCTGCGCGCCGCACTGCGCCAGATGCCCGACGTGCTCGTGGTCGGCGAGATGCGCGATCCGGAGTCGATGCGGCTGGCGCTCACCGCCGCCGAGACTGGTCACCTCGTCATCTCCACGCTGCACACGACCGACGTCACATCGACGGTGGCGCGGATGGCCGACTCGTTTCCGGTCGAGCGGCAGGCGACGATTCGCCAGGAGATCTCGCTCGCACTCAGCGCGGTGCTGATCCAGACGCTCCTGCCCCGTCGCGCCGGAGGCCTGGTGCCCGCGGTGGAACTGCTGATGGTGCAGTACGGCGCTCGCCAGCACATCCGCAAGAACCAGTTGCATCACCTGCACCAGGAGATCTCGCTCACGCGCCGGCTCGGCTCGATCACCTTCGAGGAGTCGCTCGCGTCGCTCGTGCGAGCCGGCACGATCGAGTTCGACGTCGCGCGGGAACGCGCCGCGCATCCCGATGAGCTCGCGCGTTTACTGGAAGGCCGGTAACAGCAGTGGCATCGGGAGGGCTGGGCCCCGATCAATCACTGGCGATCGTCATACCGGCGTACAAGGACCAGTTCCTGGCCGATACGCTGGAGTCGATCGCCGGCCAGTCCGACAAGCGCTTCACCGTCTACGTCGGTGACGACGCTTCGCCGGGAGACATCGAGAGCATCGTCGACCGGTATCGCGACCGGCTGGCGATCCGCTACACGCGGTTCGCCACGAACCTCGGCGGCGCGCACCTCGTGGACCACTGGCACCGCTGCGTGTCGCTGGCGGACGAGACGTGGGTCTGGCTGTTCAGCGACGACGACCTCATGTCGGAAGATTGTGTCGCCGCATTCCGCGCACATCTCTCCAGCCAGCCTGCCCCTGCAGATCTGTTCCGGTTCCGCGTGCAGGAGATCGACGGGTCCGGGCGCGTGGTCAGGCCGCCGCAATCGTTGAAGTCGCCCCTGTGGCCGATCGAGTTCTGCACGCTGCGCTTCCGTGGGCAGATCCGCAGCTACGTGCCCGAGCACGTCTTCAGGCGCACGGCGTTCATCGAGCGTGGCGGGTTTCCCCACTTCGCCCTGGCCTGGTGCAGCGACGACGCCGCGTGGGTGAAGCTCGCCGAGCGCGCCGGCATGCACGAAGTGCCCGCCGGTATCGTCTCGTGGCGTCGATCCGGCCTGAACATCACCTCCCGACACGCCGCCCTGGCGCCCGTCAAGCTGCTGGCAGCCACCGAGTACGTTCGCTGGCTGCAGCAGGAACTGCCGCTCGACGACAGGCCGGCGGTCCGGCGGGAGTTCCGTGCGCTGTGCCGGAAGTGGCTCCTCGGGCACAGCCGGTACCTGCAGACGTCGTTCACGAGGGCGGGGATCGTCCGTTGCGCACGCAACGGCGCGCCCCTCTTCCCGTACGGCACGCCGGCAGCGGCCGCGGCCCTGCTGCGCAGCGACCTCGCGCGATGGCTCAGGGGCCGGCGGAAGCGTTACCCGGTCAGCGGGCCGAGGGAGCGCGGCCTGCAGGGCTGAGTGGAAGCACGGCACCCCGGGACCCTCGCGCCGATCGCCACTTCCGCAGCAACTCGTACAACACGACGCCCCCGGCGGTCGCGACGTTCAGCGATTGCTTCTGCCCCTGCATCGGAATGCGGACGTGCACGTGACACCGCGCGAGCAGGTCCTCCGGCAGTCCCTCGACCTCGTGCCCGAACACGACAGCGACGGGCCAGGCCGGCTGCCAGTCGAACAGATCGATGCCCGCCGGCGTGGTCTCGACAGCCGCGATCTCGCCCCCCGATGCCGCGAAGGCGTCGAGCCATCCGGCCAGGTCGTCGACGCCGACCCAGGGGACCGTGTCCTCGGCGCCGAGTGCGGTCTTGGCGATCTCCTTGCGCGGCGGCCGTGCGGTGATGCCCGAGAGCACGATTTCACCGGCCCCGGCGCCATCCGCGGTGCGGAAGAACGATCCGACGTTGTAAAGGCTGCGCACCTGGTGCAGCACGACGCTCACGGGCAGGCGGTCCACGACATACAGCCTACCCAAGGCCCGCGGACACCCGCCGGCACCGCCCCGGCGCCAGCCGTGGTAGAAAGCCTCCCGTGGACATCCGCCTGATTCGACTCCTGCCTGTGCTGCTGTGGCTGCTCGCGTTCGCGTCCGTCGCGCGCGCGCAGCCCGCCTACGACCTGCTCCTGAAGGGCGGTCACGTCATCGACCCGCGCAACGGCATCGATCGGGTGATGGACGTGGCAATCGCGGCGCGGAAGATCGCGGCCGTCCAGCCGGCGATCGACCCTGCGCAGGCTCGGCAGGTGGTGGATGTCAGCGGGCTCTACGTGACGCCGGGGCTCATCGACATCCACGTGCACGTGTTCGCCACGACGGGCGTGCGCGGCGCCTGGGCCGGCGACAACAGCGTGTTGCCCGACGGCTTCAGCTTCCGCGGCGGCGTCACGACGATGGTGGATGCCGGGAGTTCGGGGTGGCGCAACTTCGAGGACTTCCGCCGGACGGTGATCGACAGGGCGTCCACGCGCGTGCTGGCGATGCTCAACATCGTCGGCCTCGGCATGCTGACCGACGTCCCGGAGCAGAACGTCCACGACATGGATGCGAAGGCGACGGCTGCGATGGCCGGCACGCACAAGGACGTCGTGGTCGGGGTCAAGTCGGCGCACTACCAGGGGCCGGAATGGGTGTCGGTCGATCGAGCGGTGGAGGCCGGCCGCCTGGCGAAGGTGCCGGTGATGGTCGACTTCGGCTACTTCCGCAAGGAGCGGCCGTATCACCAGCTCGTGAACGAGCGACTCCGGCCCGGCGACATCAGCACCCACATGTTCCGGGGCCCCGTGCCGTACGTTGGCGCTGACGGGCGCGTGCTCGAGTACCTGAAGGAGGCGCGCGCTCGCGGGGTGATCTTCGACGTCGGCCACGGCGGCGGCAGCTTCGTGTTCCGGACGATGGTGCCGGCGGTGCAGCAGGGGTTCTACCCGGACACGATCTCGACGGACCTGCACACGGGCAGCATGAACGGCGGCATGATGGACATGCTGACGACCATGTCGAAGTTCCTCGTGGCCGGCATGCCGCTGCGCGACGTGATCCGCGCGTCCACCGACCGCCCCGCTACCGTGATTCAGCGACCCGAGCTCGGGCACCTGTCGGTGGGTGCCGAGGCGGACGTCGCCGTGCTGCGCGTGCTCGAAGGCCGGTTCGGGTACGCCGACGGCGCCCGGGGCACTATTGCCGGTAATCAGCGGCTGACGTGTGAGCTGACGCTCCGCGCCGGCCGCGTGGTGTGGGACTGGAACGCGCGCACCGGACGCGACTATCGCGAGATGCCGCCGACCTACGGCGTCCGCGACGTCGACCACGTCATCGTCCCCGAGTGAGGCCCGGCAGGGCCCGCTCGGACGCGACCGTCGGGCAGGGCCCGCCGGCGAAGTA
>JAEYZV010000597.1 GCA_023427865.1 Acidobacteriota bacterium | reverse complement strand
CGACATCGCGGTCATCGACACCGTTGCCGGCACGCGCACCGAACTGACGCGCATGGCCGGCGCCGAGTCGGCCCCGCGCTGGGCGCGCGGGGACACGCACGTGACGTTCGTGCGCGACGGCGGCCTGTTCATCGTCTCGCTCACCGCGCCCGGGATCGTGCAGCTCGCCGAATCGGGCCCCACGCCCGCCGAACCGAAGAAGACCGACAGCCAGGCGGCCCTCGCCGACCGGGAACTCGCACTGCTGGAGCACGTCCGGGAGACGAAGCGCCGGCGCGAACGCGACGAGGCCCGGCGTGAGCGCGACGCCCTGCCGAAGCTCGAACTGAAGGCGCGGCAGACCGCGTCGGACATGCAGCTCGATGGCAGCGGCCGCTACGTCTTCGCCATCGTCACCGAGCGCGCCGAGTCGGCGAAGGTGGCCGACGTGCCCGATTACGTCACCGAGTCGGGCTACGTTGGCGACTTGCCGGGCCGCACGAAGGTCGGCGACGAGCAGAACGAGTCGCGGCTGGCGATCCTCGACCTCGAAACGCGCAAGACCACGGTCGTCACCCTCCCCGGGGCCGGCGGCACCGACAAGGACACGCGCAAGGTGCGGTGGACGATGCCGGTGCTGTCCGACGACGGGATGGTGGCCGTGGCGTCGGTGCGCGCGGCCGACAACAAGGATCGGTGGCTGGTGCGCGTGGACGCGGCCTCCGGCACGGCGACCGTCGTCGACCACCAGCACGACGACGCCTGGGTGCGCGAGGGCCTGGGCTTCGGGTCGCCGAGTGTCGGGTTCCTGCCCGACAGCCACAGGTTCTGGTTCGCGTCCGAGCGGACCGGCTGGATGCACCTCTATACCCTCGACGCCGAGGCGCCTGGCACGGCCACCGCGCTCACGAGCGGCGACTGGGAAGTGACCGACGTCGCCCTCTCGCCCGACCGGCGGATGATGTACCTGACGACGACCGAGGCGCATCCGGGCGAGCGTCACCTCTACGCGATGAGCGTCGAGGGAGGCGCGCGCACGCGGCTGACGACGCGCACCGGCGCGAACCTCGGCGAGGTGTCGCCGGACGGGCGCACCCTCGCGATCGTGCACTCGGCCGGCAACGCGCCGCCAGAGGTGTACGTCAGGCCTTACGCTTCGGACGACTCGGCGGCCACCCGCGTGACCACGAGCCCCTCCGCCGAGTGGTCCTCCTACCGGTGGCTCGATCCGGAACTCGTGACGTTCGAGGCGCGCGACGGGGCGACGGTGTACGCGCGGCTCTACACGCCGGAGATGGTCGGTGCCAGACGGCACCGGTCGCGCCCGGGCGTGGTGTTCGTGCACGGGGCCGGGTACCTGCAGAACGCGCACCGTTACTGGTCGCAGTACTACCGCGAGTACATGTTCCATCACCTGCTCGCCTCGCGCGGGTACGTCGTGCTCGACGTGGACTACCGGGCGAGTGCGGGCTACGGCCGCGACTGGCGGACGGCGATCCACCGTCACATGGGCGGCAAGGACCTCGAGGACATCGTCGACGGCGCCAGGTACCTCGTGTCGCGGCACAGGGTGGACGCGCGCCGTCTTGGTGTGTACGGTGGCAGCTACGGCGGGTTCATCACGCTGATGGCCATGTTCACCACGCCCGACGTGTTCGCGGCAGGTGCGGCGCTGCGTCCGGTGACCGACTGGGCGCACTACAACCATCCCTACACGTCCAACATCCTCGACGTGCCGCAGGCCGATGGCGAGGCGTACCGGCGCAGCTCGCCGATCGACTTCGCCGACGGGTTGAAGGGCGCGCTCCTCATCTGCCACGGGCTCGTGGACGTGAACGTCCACGCCCAGGACTCGATCCGGCTGGCGCAGAAGTTGATCGAGCTGCGCAAGGAGAACTGGGAGCTCGCGCTGTATCCCGTGGAGGATCACGCCTTCGAGGAAGCTGCGAGCTGGGCCGACGAGTACAAGCGAATCCTGAAGCTGTTCGAGGCCAACTTGAAATGAAGCGCAGGGAGGGCGGCCTTCGTCGGTCGGCCGTCGCTCCTCACAAACGTAATGGCACGCTTCGCGGCGTCGATCGCCGCCCGCGATCCCCCGAAGGCCGAAGGCCGAATGCCGACGGCCGCTGAATGCTCATGAACCCTGACTCCGTCCTCGACCTCTTTCGCAGCCGTGGCGCCCTTCTCGAGGGGCATTTCATCCTGACGTCCGGGCTGCACAGCACGGGTTACCTGCAGTGCGCGCTCGTCCTGCAGCACCCCGCCGACGCCGAGACGCTCGGTCGTGCGCTCGCCGAGAAGGTGAAGGCCGCCGGGCATGCCGTCGACGTGGTGCTCTCGCCGGCCATGGGCGGGCTCATCATCGGGCACGAGGTGGGCCGCGCGCTGGGCGTGCGCGCGATCTTCGCCGAGCGCCAGGACGGTGCGCTGACGCTCCGTCGCGGGTTCCGGCTCGAGACGGGCGAGCGCGTGCTCGTCGTCGAGGACGTGGTCACGACGGGGAAGAGCACGCTCGAGACCGTCGCGGTCGCCGAGCAGGCCGGCGCCACGGTCAGCGCCGCGGCGTCGATCATCAACAGGGGCGGCGGCGACGCGCTGTCGATCCCTTACGTCTCGCTCGCCGAGGCGCGCTTCCCGACGTTTGCCGCCGACGCCGTGCCCGACCACCTGCGAGGCGTGCCGGCCGTGAAGCCCGGATCGCGGCCCGGCCCGAAGTAGCGTGGCCCGCGTCCTGCTGCGCGTGGCGTACGACGGCACCGCGTACGCGGGCTGGCAGCGTCAGCAGAATGGCCCCTCGATTCAGGCGGCGCTCGAGGACGCCCTCGCGCCGCTCGCCGGAGGGCCCGTCGTGGTCACGGGTGCCGGCCGCACGGACGCAGGCGTCCATGCCGAGGCGCAGGCCGCGCACGTCGACCTGCCGGACGGCCTGGCATCCGGGGTGGTGATGCGCGCGGCGAACGCGCGCCTGCCAAACGACATCCGCGTCCGTGGCGCCGAGGTCGTGCCGTCGGCCCTGCACGCGCGGTACTCGGCGACGGGCAAGACGTATCGTTACGCCTGGCTGGTGAGCGCCGTCGGGCATCCGCTCCTCGCACGGACCACCTGCCTCGTGCCTCCGCGCGTCGACCTCGTGGCGATGGGGCGGGCCGCGGCGCACCTGCCGGGAACGCACGACTTCGCCGCGTTCCAGTCCACCGGCACTGCCAGCCGGACCACCGTTCGCACGATCACGGGCGTGGATCTCGGCATCCGGCCCGGCGCGGACCTCGGCCTCCACCTCCTCGAGCACGAGCGCATCGTCGAGCTCGAGATCTCCGGGGACGGGTTCCTCCGGCACATGGTGCGGGCCATCGCCGGGACGCTGCTCGAGGTGGGCCAGGGGCGGCGGCAGCCGGAGGACCTGCCGCGGTTGCTTGCCGGCCGACGACGGTCCGACGCGGGCCCGACCGCGCCGGCGCACGGGCTCACGCTCGTCCGCGTCACCTACGACCACGGGTCCGTTCGTACGTAGCCGTCGCCCCCGTTCGTATGTAGCCGTCGCCCCTTGGGCGACGGGCTGCGCTGCCCGTCGGGCAAGGCCCGACGGCTACGGACGGGCCAGGCCGGCGGCCCACCGACTGAACCGGGCTCACGCTCGTCCGCGTCACCTACGACCACG
>JAEYZV010000521.1 GCA_023427865.1 Acidobacteriota bacterium | reverse complement strand
GTAGCAAGGAGGGAGGAGCGAGCAGCAAGGAGAAAGGAGAAAGGAGGAAGGAGGAAGGAGGAAGGAGGAAGGAGGAGGTGTCCGGGAGACGCATCCGGCGCGATCCGTGCAGGCAGCCGGGTGGACCTCAGGAACCATCGAGGAGAGATTGCTGATGAGAGTACGGCTCAAGCAGATCGAGGATCAGGTGATGGTCATCACCGGTGCGTCCAGCGGTATCGGGCTCGCCACCGCGCGGATGGCCGCCCGTGAGGGAGCGCGGCTGGTGCTCGCCGCACGCAGCGAGGGCGATCTCGCGCAGTTGGCCCAGGAGCTCACGTCACAAGGGGGCCAGGCGGTGGCGGTGGGCGCCGACGTCGCCGACGAGGCCGACGTGCGGCGCATCGGGGAAGTGGCGCGTGAGCGCTTCGGCGGATTCGACACGTGGGTGAACAACGCCGGCGTCTCGATCTACGGCAAGTGCCTCGATGTACCCGTCGCTGACATGCGTCGGCTTTTCGAGACCAACGTGTGGGGCGTCATCCACGGGTCGCGGGTGGCCTGCGAGCACCTCATGCAGCGCGGTGGCGCACTCATCAACGTCGGCAGCGAGGTGTCTGACAAGGCGGTGCCGCTGCAGGGCGCCTACTCGGCATCCAAGCAGGCCGTGAAAGGGTGGACCGACGCGCTGCGGATGGAACTCGAGCAGGAGGGCGCGCCGATCTCGGTGACCCTCATCAAGCCCGGCCCGATCGACACACCGTACACCCGGCACGCCCGCAACTACCTCGAGGACGAGCCGACGCACGCCCCGCCCGTCTATTCGCCGGAGTCGGTGGCTGAGGCGATCCTCCATGCAGCGCAGACGCCGGTCCGCGATCTCTTCGTTGGCGGCGGCGCGCGCATGGTGGCCTCGATGGATCACTGGGCGCCCCGACTCACCGACCGCGTCGTCGGGCGCATGGTCGGCAGCGGCACGCACAGCGGGCGGCCGAGGACCAGCGGCGATGCCTTGTACACGCAGGGCGGCGGGCTGCGCGAGCGCGGCGACTACGACGGGTTGGTGCGCCGCAGCCTCTACACCACGGCGGCCACGCACCCGATGACCACCGGCGCGGTCGCGATCGGCGCGACGCTGTTGCTGGGGTCCCTGCTCAGCGGAGGCGGGTCCTTCCGCGGGCGAGGTGGGCGACAGGAACCGCCGCCATCGCATTGATGAACGTCAGGAGCCGGGGCGTGTCCGTCTCCGGCTCCGCCCTCCCGCTCCCGCTTCCGCTACCCGCTCCCCGCTCCCCGGCACCCGGTACCCGGTACCCGGTACCCTGCTCCCTTCCTTTGGTATAGTCCCGCCCCAGCCATGAACACCAGACGTCCCTTCTCCGCGGCGTGCCTGCTGGCGACGCTGCTCGTTGCACCGCTCGCCGCGCAGCAGGCGCCGACCGCTCCCAAGCCCAGCCCGAAGGACACCGAGGTCTGGGAGCCCGAGCCGAAGGTGGTCACACCCGGCGCCACCGACGCAGCCCCTCCATCGGACGCCATCGTCCTGTTCGGCGGCAGGAACCTCGACGAGTGGGTGAACGTGAAGGGCGGTGGGCCTGCCACGTGGACCGTGGCCGATGGCGTGATGACGGTCCACAAGCCGTCGGGCAACATCCAGACGAAGCGCTCGTTCACCAACTACCAGCTGCACATCGAATGGCGGATCCCGGCCGACATCACCGGCAAGGACCAGGGGCGCGGCAACAGCGGCCTGTTCCTCGCGTCGGTCGGCGGCGGCGATGGAGGGTACGAGCTGCAGATCCTCGACTCGTACAACAACCGCACCTACTCCAACGGACAGGCGGGCAGCATCTACAAGCAGGCGATGCCGCTCGTGAACGCGATGCGCAAGCCGGGCGAGTGGAACACGTACGACGTGATCTGGACGGCCCCGACCTTCAACGCCGACGGGTCGTTGAAGTCGCCGGCGTCGGTGACGGCGCTGCACAACGGCGTGTTGATCCAGAACGACTTCGAGCTGCCGGGCGAGACCCTCTACATCGGCAAGCCGTCCTACAAGGCGCACGGCGCGACGCCGATCAAGCTGCAGGCGCACGGCGACCCGAGCGAGCCGATCAGCTTCCGCAACATCTGGGTCCGCGAGTTGAAGTAGTTCCGGTATCTGCGGGCCCCGCTGTCGGACGCGGGGCCTGCCGCCTACTCCCAGCGGAACACGCGTCCGGCGACTGCCGTCAGGCCCACGAACATCAACGACAGCGCAGCGACATCGGTGCCGTGTGCAAGCCAGCCCTCACCGCGCCACACGCCGCGCAGCAGCGAGACGGCATACGTCATCGGGAGCGCGCGCGCGATGACCTGCAGCGACTCGGGCATCCGTTCGACCGCGACGAACAGGCCGGAGAAGCCGAGCATCACGTAGACGACGAGCGTGGCGAGCGGCTGTGCGAATCGTGCCGTCGGCACGACACTGGCCACGACGAAGCCCACCGAGAGCAGGCACAGCGTCGTGAAGAGCAGCGCGATGGCGAACGACGCGAGCGGCGCGTCACCCGCAGGCCCGAACGAACGGGCGCCGGCGAGCACGAGCATGCCGAGCGAGATCCCGGTGAAGATCATCTTCACGAGCACGTGGGCCAGCAGGATCGTCGTCGGCCGCAGCGGCGTCGCGCGCAGGCGCTTGAGGATGCCTCCCTCGCGATAGATGGCGATGATCGCCACCAGCGACACCATCGCGCCCATCGCCACCATCACCGCGGCAAACACCGGCAGGTCGCCGGCCAGCAACGCCGGGAGCGCATCCGGATTGGCGGCACGCGCGCCGACCCTCCGGAGCACCAGGAAGAGGAGCACAGGGAAGCCGACCGTGCCGACGACACCGAGCGGCTCGCGGAGGAAGATCTTCATCTCGAGCCAGGTGAGCTTCCAGAGTCCGCGCATCAGGTGCCCCTTCACGTGCGCACCGCGTGTCCGGTGAGTCGGAGGAACACGTCCTCCAGGGTGGCGCTCCGCGACTGCAGGTCCGTCACGTGGACGCCGTGGACCGAGAGACAGCGCAGCACCTCGTCGAGCAGACCGTCGCCCTCCCCGTGAACGAGCAGCGTGCG
This sequence comes from Acidobacteriota bacterium, assembly GCA_023427865.1. Lineage (GTDB taxonomy): Bacteria > Acidobacteriota > Vicinamibacteria > Vicinamibacterales > Vicinamibacteraceae > Luteitalea. Next base: position 1,809 of record JAEYZV010000521.1, on the reverse strand, counting down.
TTCGTTGCGCTCGACCAGTCGTACCGAGCGGCACGCGCCTACCAGGTCGGCAGCGCGAGGGTCGTCGGTGGCGATACAATGCACGCTCCGGACAGTGACGCTCGACGAGCGCGTTGGGCCTGCCGATGTCGACGACGCGGCCGTTGTCGATGATGGCGACGCGGTCGCAGAGCCGCTCGGCTTCCTCCATCAGGTGCGTGGTGAGCACGACGGTCTTGCCGCGGGCGCGGATGCCGCGCACGAGGTCCCAGATGGCGCGCCGGGCCTGCGGGTCGAGGCCTGTCGTCAGCTCGTCCAGGAAGACGATTTCGGGATCGTGGATGAGGGCGAGCGCGATGAAGAGCCGCTGTTTCTGCCCGCCGGAAAGCGTCATGAACCAGGCGTGCTGTTTCTCGAGCAGGCCAAGTTGCTCGAGGAGCCGCGCGCCGTCGACGGGGAAGGGGTACAGGGAGGCCCAGAGATCCACGGCCTCCCGTACCGTGATGCGCTTCTGCAGCTGTGACTCCTGCAACTGCACGCCGACGCGTTGCAGGAGAGCCGCGGCGTCGCGGCGAGGGTCGAGGCCCAGGACGGTGATCGTCCCGGCGTCGGGCGAGCGCAACCCCTCGAGGCACTCGAGCGTCGTCGTCTTGCCCGCACCATTCGGGCCGATGAGCCCGAAGATCTCGCCCTCCGCGACGTCGAACGACACGTCGTCCACGGCGCGAACACGGCCGTAGTGCTTGCGGAGCGCGGCGACGCGGACAACGCTCGTCATCGCGCCCTAGAGTACGACGCCGTTGTTACTGCTGGGGGAGTGCCTGCACCGACAGACTGATCTTCACTTCGTCGCCGACGAGGAATCCGCCGGTCTCGAGCGCCGCGTTCCAGTTGAGGCCGTAGTCCTTGCGGTTGATGGCGTACTCGGCCTCGAACGCGATGCGCTCGTTGCCCCAGGGATCCTTCGCCTTGCCGAGGAACGTCACGGGGAGCGTGATCTCGCGCGTGACGTCGCGGATCGTGAAGTTGCCGGTCACGTCGTACAGATCCTCGCTGCGCTTGCGGATGGCCGTGCTCGTGAACGTGATCGTGGGGAACTTCTCCGTGTCGAAGAAATCGCCCGAGCGAAGGTGCGTGTCGCGATCCGGCTGGTTGGTGTCGATGCTGCCGGCCTGGATCGTGAACACCACGTGCGAGCGCTCCGGCGCGGCCTCGTCGAACGTGAGGCGGCCTTCGAACTCCGAGAAGCTGCCGCGCACCTTCGTGATGAGATGGCGCACCTGGAAGTTGGCTTCTGAGTGGGCCGGGTCGATCTGGTAGGTCTTCACCTTCGAATCAATCGTCGTGGTCATGGATGAGTCCTTTCTCGGGTATCGGGTATCGGGTATCGGGTAGCGGGTAGCGGGTAGCGGGTGCCGAACCGGAATTCGGCTAGGGCTCGGCACCGTCCGGCGTTGTCGCGTGCTGGCGCAACGTGGCCAGCATCTCGTTGAGCACGCGCAGTCGGTCCGGCGCGAGGTGACCCATGCGCGACTCGAGGAATGCGCCCACCACCTCGTCGAGCGACTCGAGCGAGACGAGCCCGCGTGCCGTGATTCGGGTCGTGACGTAGCGGCGGTCGTCGCCGCCGCGTGTCCGCGCGATGAGGTCGCTGTCCTCGAGGCGGTCGAGCAGGCGCGTGACGTCGGGGACGCGGCGCACCATGCGTTCGGCGATCTCGCTGCGGCAGAGGCCGGCCTCGCCGGCTCCACGCAGGATGCGAAGCACGTTGTACTGAGTGGCCGTGACGCCCGACGGCTTCAGGGCCGACTCGAGCGCATGCTCGAGCAC
>JAEYZV010000476.1 GCA_023427865.1 Acidobacteriota bacterium | reverse complement strand
ACTCCCGAGTCCCGAATCCCCCAATCCCGAGTCCCGAATCCCGCCGACGACGGCCGGCCGTGTCCCGCACAGCGTCTTCAGGTATGCCAGCAGTGCGCCGACGCGCGAGGCAGTCACGCGTTCCTCGATTACCTTGCGATCGGCGACGGGATCGAGCCCGGACGTGTCCGGGCACAGGTTCGATCCGAACGTGTGTCCGGAGTTGGACCGTCCGGGCTCACTCGTGTCGAACTGCTTGACGAGCATGGTCTCGCCTGGCGCGTAGCGTGCCTGCGGGCGCGCCGCCCACTCGAACCCGACGAGTGCCTCGTCGTAGTGCAGGTTGCCGCGAAGGAAGCGCGCCGGCCGCGTCGCCGGGCACAGCAGGTGGCCGAGCGTCGGCACCGAGCCGTTGTGCAGGTACGGCGCCTGCGCCCAGATGCCGTACAGCATGTCCGCCTTGTAGCCGTTGGTGCCCTCGGCGACGCGCCGTGGTGTGTCGCGGAAGTACTCCTCGAGCCGGGCGTTCCAGTCGCCTCTCGGCACGCACCAGTCCGCGCCGGGCTGGCCCTGGTTGTTCATGCCGTAGATCACGCACGCTTCCATGACGAGCGCCGCGAGGCCGTAGCGCGAGACACTCGTGGTGACGAGCGTCCGGTTGGCATCGACGCCGAGCGATCGCACGGAGTAGATGCGCTTGTTGCGCGGCGTGTGACACGACGCGCACGCGTCCGCGAAGATCGCCTTGCCCTCGCGGGCGCGCGCCAGGTCCACGCTGTCGAACGGGTATGGCGTGGGCGGCAGGTGATCGATGAACGGGTTGAGCGGCTCGTGGATGCGCACGTTGACCATGCGCGGATCGCCCGTTGCCGAGGCCCCGGAGGCCAGCGTTCGCGACGACGCGCCCTGGTTGCCGTCCCAGTTGGCGTGGAAGCGGTGCGTCGCCCATGTCACGCTCTTGATGTCGATCGGCGCCGGCACCGGAGGCGCCCACGCGGCGAGCTGCTTCAGCGTGCGCTCCGAGGCGGCCTTGACGTCGCCGACGGCCGTGGTCATGCCGGCAATGTCCACGGGCAGGCCGTTCGCGGTCGAGAAGCCGGTGAAGAACGGGCTCTGCGGGTTGTCGCGGCGCACGAACGCCATGTAGCTGTCGTCCTGGCGACGCGTGTGGATCGCCACGAGCCCGGAGGCGATGCCGAACGCGTCCATCTGTCCCGGGCGATCCTCGAACACGTCGGGTCTTGCCTGCCGGTAGGCGTTGTTGCGGCCGACGACGTGGTAGATGAAATGCGTCTTCACGCCGAGGGCGATCAGGTCCTTGATGACGCTCGGGAACTCCGCGGCGACGTCGAGCGCCTGCTGCTTGCCGCGGGCGATGTCGGCGGGCGAGCTGCCGTAGAGCGTCTCCGGCCGGTGCCTGGCCTTGTCGAGCATCTCGGCGTACAGCGCCTTCACGGCACTCGTTTTCGGCTCGAGTGCTGCCGGGTTCACTGGAGAGGTGGACGAGGGATCGAAGCCCGAGGCGACGAGCGCGCCAGCGGTGAGCATCAGCAGCTTCGAGTAGTACTGCGCCTCGATCTCGGTGTTGGGCATGCCGGGCAGGAAACGCATGCGGCCGGAGACGAGCACCCGCCCGACGTGACACGCCGCGCACGACAGCGAGACGCGATCGGTGGTGCCGGGGCTGCCGAAATCGGGTCGGTCGCGTTCCCAGTTCTCCTCGTGATCGCTCGTGCGTACCTTGGCGATCAGCAGGGAGGTGTTGGTGAAGGTGCGCCGCGCCGCGAGTCGCGCGTCGAGGGCAGCGACCTGCGGGCGCGAGAGCGGCGTGAACTCGCGCGGGTTCTCGAACACGAACCCATGGGGCAGTGGTGAGCGTCGATCGGCGGCCGCCCGCAGCACGCCGTCCGTGTAGTCCTCCGGCGGTGCGCTCGCGCCGATGTGGTCCAACGTCCACTCGGCGCCGGCGCCGGTCGTCGTGCCCGGTGTTGCCTGCCGCTTCCAGATGCGCGCGATGTCGCGCAGATCCGGATCGGCGTGGTCCGGATCGAGATCGATGAGCGTCTTGAACAGCACGAACGGGACGCCGTTGAAGCCGACCGGGTTGTGGCGGAACCAGCTCCACGCCAGTCGGGGCGTCTGGCCCGCACGGAAGCCGTAGGCCGCCGCGTGCGCCGGGTCGTCGTCGCTCAGGTAGCCGGCGATGGCCCGCTCACGCCGGTCGCGCTCGGCCCTCCAGTCGGTCACCACCTGGCCGTCCACCCAGGAGACGATCGCGTCGGGCGTGTCTTCTTCGGGCGCGCGCACGATGGCGGCGGCAGCGACGGAATCGACTGGCGGCAACTGCGCGTGCGAACCGGAAGCGCGGCCGCACGAGGTCGCCGCGGCCGCCAGCACGAGCACGAGGGCCGGCAGGGAACGACCCGGATCGATGGTGCGCATGACTTCTTCAACGAAGCTGCGCGCCTGAACGGACAGCACGAGGTGCCGGGGGCCGGGTTCCGGGTTCGGCGCAACCGTCGGACTTCGAGAAGCGTACGGGCGGGCGGTCCAGGCGCAAGCCGCGGGTGGACCGGGCGTCGCTGCGTTCCCCGCCGACGCCGTTCAACTCGCGGGCGCCGTCCACAGCGACCTCGGTGCGCTGTCGCGCCCCTCTCCCTGGGGCAGCTCCGACGTCAGCGCGAGCTCGGCAAACACATCGCAGGCCCCGGGCGCGCGTCGCCCGACCTCTTCCCAGCTGGGCAGCGTGCCCAGGTCCGCGCACAGCCCCTGCCCGATGCAGCGCTCGATTGCCGCCGCGAAGGCCGCTGCGGTCGCCGACTCCTCGTCGCGGTCGTACGTGAGCCCGTTCACCGCGGCGTCGGCCGCGTATGCGTCGATGCAGCGGGCGACCTCGGTCCGATAGTGGGTGAGCACGTAACGCATCATCCGCGCGTCGATGGCGACGTGCTGCGCGCGGAGCGCCCGCGCGAGCGTCACGACGATGTCGTCGGTCATGGTGGCGAGGCCGCCGCCGTCGATCGTCGCGTCGATGGTCCGATGACGATGGTCGTAGGTGTCGGCGATGTCCACCTGGCACGGCGTGAAGACCCGCTGCCGATGGTAGATCTCGGCCAGTGTGCCGATTTCCAGCCCCCAGCCACCGTGCAACGGCAACGTTTCGGCCAGTGACCGCGAGAACGCCACCTCCCCGGCCAGTGGGTAGCGGAAGTCGCCGATGAAGGCCGGCAGCGTGCTCGGGATGTCGACCTGCTGCAGCGCACGAATCAGGGGCGCCACGAGGAGCCGCGTGACCCGCCCATACAGCCGCGACGTGACGCGTGGGTAGAAGGCCTTGGCGAAGTCGAAGGGATCGTCCGGCATGATCAGCGGCGCCACGAGGCGCGTCAGCATCGCCGGGTGATAGTTCACGATGTCGCAGTCGTGCATCGCGATGACGTCGCTCCCCGGCCCGGCGATCGCCACCGACAGGCCAACCCAGCAGGCGTACCCCTTTCCGTGCGGTTGCACGGGGATGTCGGCCGACTCCAGTTGCCGCCGCACCCGCGCGAGGCGAGTATCGTCGAGTCGCACGAGCGTGACGGGCACGCCCAGCAGCGACAGCAGGGCTTCAGCGCCGCGATGCTGCTCGGGCGAGGCATGCCCGAGGACGACGATCACGCGGTTGAGCAGCGGATGCCCTGCGAGCAGGCGAACGATCCGCGGGAACGCTGGGCCGTCCAACTCGCTGGCGAGCGCAGGAAGCACGAGGGTCACCGAGAGATCCCGCGCGCGGGCGCGCGCCGCTACCCGTTCGGCACTCGGGAGGTGCGTTCCGAGCGCGTGGACGGTCGGCACGAATCGAGGCTGGTGAAAGTCTGCCATGGGTCGCTCTCCTGGCAGCACGGTACTTGCGCCGACTGTCCGGTACCATCCGGTCGACAGGGGAGGTCCAGCGCCCGGGCTCCCCCCTGCACGGGATGGTGCCGGTGCTCGTCCATGGCGTAGGCTGGCAACGGAGTGCATGCGCTACCGAAAGACCTGGCCCATCGCTGCGGCCGCCCTCATGGGGTTACTGGTCCTCATCGCTGCGTCCGTCCTCGCCACGGCGCGCAAGGCCGACGAGATCTACACCGAGGTCGATGCGCTCAACGAACACCATCGACGGATCGAGACCAAGCTCCGCCGGCTCAGGTCCGACGTCCACTTGTCGGGGATCTTCATCCGGGATTACCTGCTCGATCCCGATCGTTCGCACGTGGAGGCGTACCGGGAGGAATTGACTCGCCTTCGCACCAGCCACGCCGCCGCCCTCGATGAGTTGCAGGCGCTCACAGGCGACGATCACCTCGTTCAGATCGGACACCTCAGGACGCGGGTCGAGGAGTACTGGGCGGCCTTCGAGCCGGTCTTCGACTGGTCGCTGATCCAGAAAGTGCTGCAGAGCGCCGGATTCCTCCGCCGCGAAGTGGTGCCGCGCCGCGAGGCCGTCCTCGACATCGCCCAGGAGATCGAGCGCATCAACGACGCCAACCTCGTCGCGCAGCGCGATGCGGTCACTCGCCGTCAGGAGGCCTTTCGCGAGGAGACGCGCCGCGTGCTGTGGCAGACGATCATCGCCGGCGTGGCCGTCGCGCTGATCGCCGTGTTGCGCCTGCGCATCGCGGAGAGTCGATCGCAGCAGCAGCAGGTGCGTGCCGAGGCCGCCGAGGCCCAGCTGCGTGATCTCTCCCACGGCCTGGTCGGCGCGCATGAGGACGAGCGCCGGAAGCTGTCGCGCGAACTGCACGATCACGTCGGGCAGATGCTGACCGCGTTGCGCATGTCGCTGTCGCGGGCAGAACGTGCCGCCGCCAGCGACCACCGCGACGGGGCCTTCGCGGACGCTCGCGCCCTCGTCGACGAACTGCTGCAGACCGTGCGCGACCTGGCGCTCGGGCTGCGGCCGAGCATGCTCGACGACTTCGGTCTCACCCCCGCGCTCGAATGGCTCGTGCGCGACACGCAGCGCCGTTCGAAACTGGCGGTGCGGCTGTCGGTGACCGGGCCCGCGGCGACCTTGAGCGACGAGGCCCGCACCTGCGTGTACCGCATCGTCCAGGAAGCCCTGACCAATTGCGTCCGGCACGCCGAGGCGCGGCATGTGGACGTGAACGTGAGGGTCGACGGCAGCGAAGTCGTCGTGGAGGTCAGCGACGACGGGCGAGGCATGCCCGCCGGCGAGCAGCGACGTGGGTTGGGACTGGTCGGGCTGGAGGAACGCGCCCGCGAACTGCGCGGCACGCTGCAGGTCCAGACGGTGCCGGGCCAGGGCACCAGGCTGCGCGCGCGCCTGCCGCTGCTCGAGGAGGACGTCGCGCATGCGGCTGTTGCTGGCTGACGACCACGCGCTCGTGCGTCGGGGGATGCGGGCGCTGCTCGAGTCGGAGCCGGGCCTCGCCGTCGTTGCCGAGGCCGCCGACGGTGTGGAAGCGGTGAGGCTGTGTGAAGAACACCGACCCGACGTCGCCGTGCTCGACGTCGCGATGCCCCGGCTGTCGGGGATCGACGTCGCCGAGCGCGCGCGCCGGCTCGTGCCGCCGCCTCACGTCGTCATGTTGAGCATGCACGCCGACGAGGCCTACGTGCTGCGGGCGCTCCAGGCTGGCGCGCAGGCGTACCTGCTGAAGGACGCCACCGACGAGGATCTGCTACCGGCAATCCGCGCGGTCGCGATGCATCGCCGCTACTTCAGTGCCGCCGTCGGCGCGCTGCTCGCCGCCGACTTCGTCGCCCAGCTGCAGCGACGCGGGCTCAGCGACTCGTACGAGCTGCTCACGGATCGGGAGAAGGAAGTGCTCGTGCTCCTGGCGCAGGGGCGCACGAACAAGGAAGTCGCCGCCACGCTGGAAATCGGCGTCTCGACGGTCGAGACACACCGGGGCAATCTGATGCAGAAGCTGTCGTTGCACAGCACCGCCGAAATCGTGCTGTACGCCATGCGTAAGCGCCTGGTTCACTGACGATCCGGCCCCCCCCGTCGGCTGCCGACGCGGCTGCTCACAGGCCTGCCGCGCGACGGCTGCGGGGCATCACATGCCGGTCGGCCACGCCGGCCGTGCGGCCCTGACGCGCGTCGGTGTCGCAAGGCGGGAGCTTTCCCGCCGGATACACGAGGACGTGGCAGGTCGCTAAACGCCAGACCCAGCCGGGGCGTAGTGCTGACCATGCCAGATCACGTCCCTGCCGTTCCCTGCCGCCCGCGCGATGCGGGCCGTCGTGCTCTCCTCCAGACCGCGGCGGTCGCCGTCGGCTCGATGGTCGTGCCCGTGGGGGCCGCCGCCGTTCCGGTCGCTGCCGTGGGGGATCCGCGGCCGCTGAACGACGCCGAGAAGGCCCTCCGGCTGGCCTCGAACACCTACCCGCTGCGCTCGCTCTTCAAGCGCCGTCCGTCGAGCGGTGGCGGGATGGGCGGAGGACAGGCCGCCGCCGCTGCCGAGGCGATGAAGAAGAAGTACGGCGAGATCACGATGCTGGACATGCCGCAGTTCACGATCGACCACTTCCCGGGCGTCCGGAAGATGGATCTGTGGTCATCGCTGTTCGGCGACGTCACCGACGACTCGATGTTCAGCAAGACGCCGTGGACGCGCGGGGAGCGGTCGGGCGTGAGCTACGAGTTCGACCCGGCGAGCGCCTCCGGCAAGAAGTGGCTGGACCAGCTCAACGCACGAATGGCCAAGCTGGGCGTGAGCTGCCATCACGTCTCCAACAACGCGCCGCGCAACATCTCCGATCTCGACCCGAAGCTGCGCCGCGAGGGCATCGAGACCGCGAAGGTGTGGCTCGACGGGTGCGCGCGGATCGGTGCCAAGACCATGCGCGTCAACACCGGCGGGCCGCGCATCGTGCCGGGCGCGACGGCGACCACGGGCTACCCGCGCAACGACGAGATCGTCAAGTACATCCGCAACGCCGTCGAGTCGTTCAAGGAGATGGCCGACCACGGCGCGAAAGTGGGCGTCAAGGTCACCATCGAGAACCACTGGGGGCTCAGCGCCGACCCGACGAACATGCGGATCATCCTCGACGAGGTGAACCACCCGTACTTCGAGGCGTCACCGGACTTCTGCAACTGGGAGCACGAATACCTGCTGTATCACGGGCTAGAGGCGGTGATGCCGTACACGCACACGACGGTGCACGCCAAGTACTGGGACCGCTGGGAGAACGTCGACCTGCAGCGCTGCGTTCGTATCCTCAACCACAACGGCTTCAGGGGCGTGATCGCGCTCGAATACGAGGACGGGCCGTGGGACGGCGTCGAGGGCGCCAAGCACCTGATGAAGGAGGTCATGGCGGCGCTCTGAGCGCCTTCGTGCGAAGGCGGGACGGGGCCGGGGCGGCCCCGCCCGCCCCCCCCGTCCCGCCTTCGCACGAAGGCGCTCAGAGCGCCGCCATGACCTCCTTCATCAGGTGCTTGGCGCCCTCGACGCCGTCCCACGGCCCGTCCTCGTATTCGAGC
>JAEYZV010000469.1 GCA_023427865.1 Acidobacteriota bacterium | reverse complement strand
CGGCGTTTGCCCGGGAACTCGCGCACGTAGAGCGAGGCCGCCCGCGATCGGATCCGCGCCCTGCGGTACCAACCCGCGCATATGAGCGTGATCACTCGCGACCTGGCCGTCCTCGACGCGCGCGCTGAGCTCACCAAGGAGGAACGGAATGCAGAGAGACGAACACACCGGTTAGGCCCCGGCAGCGGGAGCTTGCGAACTGGTCCTCCATATGAGCCGCCGGGCCTTGCCCGGCGGGCGTGCCGCGCCGCCGTTACTTGACCGCCTCGCGCACCCTCTCGGCCATCTTGCGCGCCTCGGCGAGCACCGAGCCCGGTTCCAGCGTCCGCACGACGCGATCGTGCATCAGGATCCGGCCATCGACGATCGTCGTCCGCACGTCGCTCGCCTTCGCGGCGTAGACGATCTGCGCGACCGGGTCGAACATCGGCTGCAGGTGCGGCTTCGTGGTGTCGACGATGATCACATCGGCACGCCTGCCCGCGGTGAGCTGCCCGAGACGATCGCCCATGCCGATCGCTTTCGCTCCCTGGCGGGTCGCCAGGTCCAGCACCAGCGAGGCCGGGGCGGCCGTCGGGTCGTTGCGCACGACCTTCTGCAGGAACGCCGCCTGGCGCATGGCCTCGAACATGTCGTGGTCGTTGTTGCTCGCCGCACCGTCGGTGCCGAGGCCGAGCGTGACGCCCGCGTCCACGTACGCGGCGAGCGGTGCCGTGCCGCTCGCGAGCTTCATGTTGCTCTCGGGGTTGTGCGACACGGAGACACGCGCCGCCGCGAGCGTCCGGATGTCCTCCGGGTCGACCCAGACGCCGTGGGCGCCGAGCACGTGCGGGCCCAGCACGTTCAACGACGCCAGGTACGCCGTCGGCGACATGCCATGCGCCTGCCTCGCGTCCTCGAGTTCCTTCTTCGTCTCCTCGAGGTGAATCAGCAACGGAACGCCCTGCTCGCGAGCCAGGCGGTCGGCCGCCTGCAGGTCCGCCGCCGCCAGGGCATACATCGAGTGCGGCGCCACGGCCGGCGTCACCAGCCGGTCCTCCTTGTACCGCGTGATGAACGCGCGACTGCGAGCCAGGGCCTCGGCCGGCGTCCTGGCGTCGGGCACGGGAAACTGGATCACCGTCTGCCCGAGGACACCGCGCAGCCCGGCCTCCCTGGTCGCCTCGGCCACTTCCTCCTCGAAGTAGTACATGTCGACGAACGTCGTGGTGCCGCCGAGGATCATCTCGAGCGCCGCCAGCCGGGTGCCGGCTCGCACGAACTGCGGCGACACCGTCCTGGCCTCTGCGGGGAAGATGTACTTCGTGAGCCAGTCCTGCAGGTTCAGGTCGTTGCCGAGGCCACGATAGAGCACCATCGCGGCGTGTGTGTGGGTGTTGATCAAACCGGGGAGCACCACCTGCCCCGTCGCGTCGATGGTCTCGGCGGCGCGGAACCGCGCCGCGACCTCCTCCGGCGTCCCGACCGCCACGCTGCTGTCGCCGTCGATGGCGACCGCGCCTGGCGTCAGGACGCGGCGCGTGTCATCCATGGTCACCACGGTGCCGCCAGTCACCACGAGCGCCACGGCCCTGGCCGGCGCCTGTGACGCTCGCCCGACGACACCTGTGGCTCCCGCAGCCACCAGTCCGAGCAGCCCGACCAGTCCCGCCCCGAGCCAACGCCGCGCACGTGTCGTCCCCATCGCGCACGATCGTAGCGCAGGCGCACGCGGCCGGAAGTCGTCGTTCCGCGAGGCACCCGACACATATGTCGCCCGTGACGCGTTCGCGTTGACTCACCTGTCCCGCCGCCGTACGATACGGCAGGCTCCCCCGGCTCCAGCATGTCAACGAGTGGCCTGCCATTAGCAGGATCGGCTCGGTATGCGTTCGCGGTCGCCTGCACGCTCGCAGTCGGAGCCACCCAGGCGGCGCTGATGCCGCCGTTCGCCCGGCGGTTCCCGTTCCTTCTGCTGAACTTCGCGGTCTTCCTTGCCACTCTTGCCGGTGGTTTTGGACCGGGCTTGCTGTCGCTCGGGTTGTCGCTGCCGTTCGCCTCGTGGGCACTCGTCGACCGTAATGCGTCGCTGCCGCTCGACGCGCTGGCGTGGCGGGCCCTCGCGATCTTCGTGCTCGGAGGTGCGCTCACGAGCGCCATCGGCGGCCGGCTCGCGCGCGCCGTGCGTCGCGCCGAGTACGCGCACCGTGCCCTGCAGCAGGAGAAGTCGCGCAGCGAGGCGGCGCAGCGGGCCCTGGCGTCGAGCGAAGCCCGCTTCCGGGCGGCACAGGACGCGTCGCTGCAGCCGTTCACGATCCTGCACGCCACCCGCGACGCGGCAGGCGCCATCGCCGACTTCACGTGGGTATACGCCAACGACGCCGCCGCGCACGCGCTGCGCCGAGAGCCTGCCGACCTCGTAGGCAACCAGCTGCTCGCCGTGCTTCCCGCGCACGAGGCCGACCTGTTTCCGCTCTATTGCCGCGTCGTCGAGAGCGGCAGACCGGAGGATCGGACCATCCACTACGAGGCGGACGGCATCTCGTGCTGGTTCCGCACGCTGGCGGTGCCGCTCGAGGACGGCGTGGCCGTGGCGTTCCTCGACGTCACGGCGGAAAGGAGACTCGGCGAGGAACTCGCGACCCGCGATGCCTACAAAGACCACTTCCTTGCGGTGCTGGCGCACGAACTCCGCCAGCCGTTGCAGGCAATCACGGTGGCGGCGCGCGGCCTGCAGGATCCGTCGGGCGATCGGACGCAGGTCAGCCGGGTCCTGCAGCGGCAGGTCCAGCAACTCTCGGCCCTCGTGAACGACCTGAACGACCTGACGCGAATCAAGCAGGGACGCGTCCATTTCGAGCAGCGCCCCTTCGACATCCGCGATGCCATCGACGCGGTCGCCGAGGCGTTCCGCGCGGTCCTCGCGCAGCAGGAAGTGCGGCTGATCGTGCGAATTCCCGACCAGCCCCTGCTCGTCGTCGGCGACGTCTCGCGGATGCAGCAGGCGCTCGCCAACCTGCTGCAGAACGCAGGACGCGCGACGCCGGCAGGCGGGACGGTGTGGATCGAGGCGTGTCGGCGCGGGGGGCACGTCGCCGTGTGCGTGCGCGACGACGGCGCCGGGATCGAGCCCTCACTGCTGCCGAAGATCTTCTCGTTGCTGGTGCAGGGTCGAGGCGCAGGCTCGGCACGCCTCGGCCTCGGGCTCGCGCTCGTGCATTCGATTGTCAAACGACACGGCGGCACCCTGCAGGTGAAGAGCGAGGGCGCCGGACGCGGCGCGGAGTTCGAGGTTCTGCTTCGCGCCCGGACCGCAGCCGATGCCTCGACCGCGCCTACACGTTGAACCGGAACAGCAGCACGTCGCCGTCCTGCACGACGTACTCCTTGCCTTCGGAGCGTACGAGTCCCTGCTCGCGTGCCGGCTTCCAGCCGCCCACGCGCACGAAGTCGTCAAAGCCCACCGTCTCGGCGCGGATGAACCCCTTCTCGAAGTCGGTGTGGATAACGCCGGCTGCGGCGGGAGCCTTGTCGCCGGCGTGAATCGTCCACGCACGAACTTCCTTCTCGCCCGCCGTGAAGTAGCTGCGCAGCCCGAGCAGCGTGTACGCCGCCCGCGCGAGGCGATCGAGCCCCGACTCGGTCAACCCGAGCGAGGCGAGGAACTCCTGGCGCTCCTCGGGTTCGAGCTCCGCGAGTTCCGCCTCGACCTTCGCCGAAAACACGACGACGCCGGCGGGCTCCTGCTCCTCGGCGATGCGCGCCTTCAACTGCTCGACGAGCGCATTGCCGGCCGCGGCCTCGTCCTCGCGCACGTTTGCCGCATACAGCACCGGTTTCGACGTCAGCAGGTTCAGGCCCTTGAACGCGGCCGCGAGCTCGTCGGAGGGCGCGTAGAGACGCGCCGGCTTGCCGGCCTCGAGCAACGCCTTCACGGCCTCCACCATGCCGACCTCCGCCCGGGCCGCCGCGTCGCCCGACCGTGCCATCTTCACCGACTTCTCCAGGCGCTTCTCGACGGTCGCCAGGTCGGCGAGCGCAAGCTCGATCTCGATGATCTCGCGATCCCGCACCGGATCGGGCTCCCCCATCACGTGCTGGATGTTCTCGTCCTCGAAGCAGCGGACGACATGGACGATGGCGTCGACCTCGCGGATGTTGTGGAGGAACTGGTTGCCGAGCCCTTCGCCCTGGCTCGCGCCCTTCACCAGCCCCGCGATGTCCACGAACTCCACCGTCGCCGGTACGACGCGTTCGGGTGCCACGAGCGTGGCGAGGGCCCCGAGCCGCGGATCGGGCACCGTGACGATGCCGGTATTGGGTTCAATCGTGGCAAACGGGTAGTTGGCCACGAGGGCGCCCGCGGACGTGAGTGCGTTGAAGAGCGTGGACTTGCCGACGTTCGGGAGTCCGACGATACCGAGTCGAAGCATGGAGCGAAGAGAGAGGTCGCGACCCGGGCAGCCCATCCGCCCGCATGCGAACCATCGAGTGTACCGCGGAGCGGGGAGCGGGGAGCGGGGAGCGGGGTTCGAGCATTCGGGATTCGGGATTCGGGATTGGGGATTGGAATTTCCGGCCCGGGGTTCGGCCGGGGCGGCGTCCTGACTGCACCTGCCTCGTTGCGCGGGATCTGACACGCGAGTAGAGTCGGCGCGTGCCGGTCCACGTCATCACCCACCCGGTTGCGCAGGAACTGTTGACGCAACTGCGCGCCGAACGCACCGTGTCGCCGCACTTCCGCCAGGCGGCGCAGCGACTGAGCGTGCTCATCGCGACCGAAGCGATGCGCGACCTGCCGACCGAGTCGGTCGTCGTGCAGACGCCGCTCGGATCGGCCGACGGCGTGCGCGTGTCGGCCGACGTGGTGGTCGTGCCGGTCCTGCGCGCCGGGCTCGGCATGCTGGAAGCCGTGCTCAGCGTGACGCCCCATGCGCGCGTCGGCCACATCGGCCTGCAGCGCGACGAGACCACCGCGGTGGCGTCGCAGTACTACGCGAAGTTCCCGTCCGGCCTCGAGTCGAGCTTCGTCGTGCTCGTCGATCCCATGCTGGCCACGGGCGGGAGCGCGGTGGCAGCCCTCCAGCTGCTCACCGCACGTG
>JAEYZV010000301.1 GCA_023427865.1 Acidobacteriota bacterium | reverse complement strand
GCCCGCACGAGCGCGTCGACGCGGGCGAAGTCGGCTTGCGCCCGGGTCAGGTTCGCATCCGCCTCCCTCACCTGCTCGTCCGCGAGCACGACGCCGACTTCCCGTACGCGTTCGACGCCGCCGCGCGCCTGCGACACGGCTGCACGGGCCTGCTGCACTTCCGCCTGCGCTTCGCGGTCGTCGATCTGCGCCAGGAGGTCACCCGCCGCGACCTGCTGGCCTTCGCGCACCGCGACCTTCGTGACCCGGCCGGGCTGTTGCGCGTTCACCTGCACGCGCGTCACGACGCGCACGCGCCCGCTGGCGACGAGGTGTTGTTCGATGTCGCTGCGCGCGACCACGGCCACATCGACGAGGGGACCGCGCCGCTGGAGGTAACCCAGCACGCCGGCGATCAGCAGCACGGCGATGGCGATCCACACGCCCGGCCGTCGCGCGAGCGCTGATGCGCGGTCTCGCAGCGGCGTCGTGGCCTCCGCATCGGCGGCGTCCGGGGCGTCGTGGCTCATCCGCCACCATTATGGCAGCGTCACGAGCCCGCCGACGGGCCTGCGAGCAGGTCCCTATCGCACTCGCGCGTAGTCCTTGTAGAGGTCCGCGAGCTGCCCGGCGGCGAGTCCGGGATGGATGATCACGCGATAGCGGAACCTGACGCGCTGGCCCGGATCGAGGGTCATGCCGCCGTCCTGGCTCTTGTCGTTCAGGAAGTCGTGAAGGCCGAACGGGTTGATCGCGTGCAGGCCATAGCCGCGCGAATGCCAGTACGTCGGGTGCCGCGGGTTCGACGGGTGGTCCATCATGACGATGCCGACCGCCTCGTTGCCGATCGTGCCGGCGTAGTCGACCCACTCGGCCGGCTTGCCCCATACGTTCTTCTCGCCGACGCCGTCGCGCGCGTTCAGGAGCCGCCCGGTGCGCCGCGGTGCGCCTGGCTTGACAGTCGCTGGCGGCTCGTCGAGCTCGGTCGCCATGCGAAGCGCGAACGTGCCTTCCTTCGTGTCGCGGAACTCGGCGCGCTCGACCGCCTGTAGTTCGATGTCGACGTCGATGATGCGCAGCGTCGGATGCGCGTGGAACGTCATCGTGCGCGTTTCGGTAAGCAGCGGCTTTCCGTCGGGCTGCAGCCATGACAGCACGGCCCTGATCGTGCCCGTCCCCTTGCCGCTGGTCGTCGTCACGGGTCCGCTGACGACGATGCGGCCGAGCGTTGGCGCGAGCTTGGGCGGAAGCGCCTCGGCGTCGACGTTCTGGATGGCCCAGAAGTTGACCCCGTTCACGTCGCCGTGGCCGTAGAACATGCCGGCGTGATGGGGATGGTCCTTCGTCTCGCCAGGCAGCTGACCGGCGGGCACCGAGCGATTCACGACGGTTCCCGATGCGGCACGCAGGGGGTGCAGGTAGACGCGATTCAGGTTCGGGCCGCCCGTGTGGAACGACGTGAACGGCTTGCCGTCGATCTCGACGGTCACCTCGTGGGCGGCCTTGGTGATCGTGACCTGAGCGGCACAGGGCGCCGCGGCGATGGCACAGAACGCGAGCGATGCCACGAGTGCCGGGGCGGGTCGGAAAGCGGACATGAGCGGCGACTCCAGACGGGTGGGCGTCACTCTATGGGGCCATCGGCACGTCGTCAAGCGGTCGTCCGGTGCACCTCGCCGATACCCCGCGTCGGCGCCCGCACGGCGAGTTCCGCTCGTAGGGGTGGGGCCTTGCCCGACGCGCAGACTTCCCGGGTATCGGCGCCCTCCGCGGCCCGGTGTTGCAGCATTCATGGCCGCCGTGCTCACAGACAATTTGCCCGCGCCCGGAGGATTGGGATGAATCGTGCCGGCACACGGAGCCGATGTAGACTCGGCCCGCTCGACACGAACACCGCTGACGCGGACGAAGGGAACGTAGCCGTCGGGCCTTGCCCGACGGGCATCGCCGCCCGTCGTCTGAGGGGCGAATGGCCACGCACGCGATGCCGTCGAGTCGCTCGGCGCCGCGTTGCAGCGCGTCAGCGCGGATCTTGCAGGGAGCGCGGTACCCGCCCGCCGCCGCGAACGGTTGGCATTGCCGAGGCTGTCGTCGTGGAACACTCCTTCACGTCGAATGAACCGTTGCCAGGTGCAGGTCATCGACGCGCAATACCTGCATCGCGGCACCAGACCCGCGTCCTGCCCGGCGGGCCACGACTGGCCAGCAGGACACCGCCCTGGTGGAGTGTCGCACTGGGGGTGGTGATAGTCGCGTGCGCCTTCGTGATCCGCGCGCCCGGCCGCCACGAGTTGCTCGAGGGCAGCGAAGTCGACTACACGCTGGCCGCGCGACGCGGCTTCCTCGTCAACTACGTCGATCGCGACACGCGCCCGGTGGGCGAGTACCTCTCGGCGGCGATACGGCTGGTCGGCCCAGGAGCGGGCGCGGCAGAGGACACGCGCACGCCGGATCTGTGGCAGCGTGACGTGGCTGCCGGCGACATCGCGGCATACCGGCACTATCACCCGCCGCTGCTGATGTACCTGCTCGCCGCGGCCGAACGCCTGTCCGGCCAGGGTGAAGCCACGCTTCGCCTCGTACCGCTGCTGCTGTCGGTCGCGACCGTCGCCATCATCTACATGGGATGTGTGGTGGTGCTCCCTGTCGGCGGGCACCGCGTCGGCCTCGTGGCCGCGGCCATCCTGTCGCTGCTCGCGATTCACGTCCAGACGAGCACGGACATCGGCTGGCACAATCCGTACGCTGCGCTCGCCACGACAGCGTTGTTCTCGATGGGCGTCCTGTTGGTGCGACCATCGAGGCCCGCGCTCGTCGCCGCGACGGTGCTGGCAACGCTGGCGTTCGCGTTGCTCGAGCACGCGATCTTCCTCTACGTCACGCTGATCATCGTCGTCTTCATCGTCGCGCGGCGGCCCCCCGACGGATCGCCTCCGCCCCTGCCGAGGCGGGCCGCCCTCGCCATCGTGCTGCTGGTATCGATCGCCACGCTCGTCGCCGTGTGGCCCGCGTCGATCCTGAAGTTGTCGGTCGTCAAGAACCTGGGAGTGAACGCTTACTATTCGCGGGCCCTCGTGCTCAGCCCGCGGTTCCACGACGTCTACGTCACGCTGCTCGAGCGCTACCCGGTGATGTCGGGTCTTGCGGTGGCGACCGCGGCTGCCCTTGCGTCCAGGCAGGTGCGCCTGCCGGCGGGCCTCGTCCCGTTCGCCGTCTATGCGGCCGCGATGGTGATCCTGCAGCTGGGCAACCAGAACCTCAAGCCGCTCTACTACGTCTCGCTGCAACCCGTGCTTGCCGTGCTGTCGGCGTCGTGCCTCGTCGCGGTGCTCGATCGCCGGGATGCGCGAGGACGGTGGCTTGCCGTGGTGATCGTCGCCCTCACGCTTGCGGTCGGTGCGACGGCCTGGCGCGCATCCCTGCAGCCGCGCGTGCAGTCGCCGTTCGAGCGGTTCGTGCACGCGCTCGAGGCCCACGCCGGCATCGTCGGCGAGCGCGTCCTCACGCTTCCGCCCGGAAGCCACGTCGCGCAGGCGCTCGGGTTCTACGTGCCCGACACCCGGTTCGTCAGGGTGGTGGACGAGGCATCGAACCGGCGTCGTGCGGCCGACGCCGTGCGTCGTGGCGCATTCCGCTTCGTCATCGTGGGCGGCAGCCTGGAGCGGGTACGAGAAAACTTCGGCGTGCTCGACACGTACGAGCGGGTCACGCAGATCACCGACACCGCCGGTCAGACGCGCTTCCAGCTGTTGCGCCGCCCGTACGACTGAGGCACGGGCCGTCCACGTGCACGAACTGCCAACCGCTGGCGAGACCGGTGCCGCGCGGCGTGTTCATGGGTGCACTCGCGCGCGGGCGTTATTGGCTGCGCGTCGTCACTGCCGAGCGATCGACAGCGGCGATGTCCGAATCGCCATGACCCGACGTTATGAGCGCAGAGAAGGGTCCTCCAAGCGAACCCAGCCGACCTGCGCCGACCAGCATTCGGGTTGGCCAGAACACCTGAGCGCTTCCTGGCGCCCTGCATCACCGTTCAGCAGAAGGAGACGTGTATGGAACCTCAGGACGAACTCGTTCGAGCCAGCGCATCCGGTACGCGAAACCGCGCGGCGGTCGAGGTACTCCGCCGCCTCGACGAGCTGGGAGCCATCAAGCTGGACGTGCTCCTGGCGCGGTCAGCTGAAATCGGCCAGATCATCAGCGACGCGGGAGGCGGTTCCGGGGGTGGTGGCGCGGCCATGATCGACGAGTGGGAGCGGATCTGCTACCCGTTCGTCATTCGCATCGGACCTCGCTCCGAGCTCGACCTCGTTTCCGTTGCTGCTGAACTCAAGCAGCTTGGCTTCGATGTGAGGGCCGGAAGGGGTTGAGCTCTCTGCCGCATTCAACGAGAGGCCCCTGCCAGCATCAGGGCGTGGACATCCCTCGCCTCGACGTCTTGCGGGGGCATCTCCGATCCGCGTTCAGGATGGCGCGGCTGCTGCTCGACGAGGTCCTGGACCCGCGGTTCAGCGAGCACGAACCCGAGGAGTACCGGAACCTCGTTGGCAAGGCGGGCGGCGAGCTGGCCATGCTGCTGCGCCTCGCCAGCCGCGCTCTGCCGGATGCTGCCGACGCGGACGAGATCGCTGGACTCGCGCGCGATCTCGCGCCGCTGGCGCGTTCTCCACACGTCCATCGTGCGCTCGTGTTCAGGCCGTCGCGGGCGCCCATGCATGCCCTGGCGCATCTCTGCCTGACACAACTCGGCGTGCCGGACGAGACGCTGGACCTCCTCGTGCGCGCAGCACTCACCTCCTCTGTGTGTGCCGCGAACGAGCGGATGCCGTACCGGATGCTGGACGGTGCGTGGACCCGCCACCTCGCATTCGGCGACGCAGAGCTCAATCATCCCGCAGTCCATCTCTCGCCGATCGGCGCCGGCGTCGACCTCGTCGAGGGCACACCGAACGACGCTTACGCATTCACCCACGCGCTTCCGTACGCCACAGACTTCGGGCGCATCCCGTTGTCGGCCGGGCTCGATCCCCGGCATCTGCTCTCGATCGCCGAGGCCATTGCCGCGTACGCGCTCGACGATGACGACCTGGATCTGGTGGCCGAAGTGCTGATGGCGCCAGCCATCCTGCGCATCGGCTGGACGCCGACGTTGTGCTTTGCCTGGGAGGTGCTCGAGCGCGTCTGGGGAGAGCTCGGGTTCGTTCCGGGACCGGGCCTGCCACCGGCGCGCGCCGACGAGACGCGCGTCGACGCCGTGCGACGTGTGCTGGGCTCGGTGTACCACACGACGTTCGCCGCGGGTCTTTGCTGCGCCACGTTGATTGCGTGCGACGCCTTGCCGCCAGCCGTCGCGCATGGCTGCGCGGGAGGCGACCTGCCGGCTGGGAAGGGCCAGGCGTGGAGGACCAACTGGCAGCAGTGTTCACGGCAGGCGCAGGACGATCTGATCTTCCTGCAGCTCGCGTTCTCGTTCCGCCGGGCGACCGAGGCCGCCGATTTCGTGGCGCTTCGCAACGTCCTGCGAGCGGCGGCGGACGCCGACCTTCTCGAGCATCCGCTCTTCCTGCAAGGCCTGGAGCTGCTGGAGCGGGTGACGGCCCCGACAGCGGCGCCTCTCAGGCCAGGACCCGGTCGTCGCCGACACCGCCATCCGGATGCGCGCGGTGAGACGCTGGACGATCGAGCAGTACGCCGTCACGATATGACGTGTGCGTCCACTTCACCGGTCGAGCGCGGCTGAGCGCCTCTGGACGCCACGCCGGCCGTCCCACGATTTCTCCAAGCAGGTCCGCGTCGCGCTCGTCCTCGTCGTTCTCCTTGGCGCAGCCTTGCGCTTCTACGGGATCTGGTTCGGCCTGCCGTACCCGTTTGCGCGGCCCGACGAGGAAGCCGCCGTGAACCTCGCGCTGGGCATGCAGGAGGGCGATCTCAACCCGCGGTTCTTCCACTGGCCGTCCCTGACCATCTACCTGTTCGCCGTGCTCTTTGCCGTCGCCTCCACGCTCCGCGAGGCGCTCTCGCTCGGGCCGCTCGGGACGGCGGACTACGTGTTGCTCGCCCGCTGTCTCGTCGCCGTGTGCGGATCGCTCACGATCCTCGTGCTCTTCGGGCTGGCCCGGCGGGTGGCAGACTCGACGACCGCGCTCATTGCGGCGCTGTTGCTCGCGGTCGCCCTCCTGCACGTCAGGGAATCGCACTTCGCGATGACCGACGTGCTCATGACACTGCTGCTGACGACGTCACTCGCGTGCCTGCTGCAGGCAGTGGACGAGAGCAAGGACGAAGCGTCACGAGGCCGGTTCCTCCGAAGCGTTGGCGTTGCGGGCTTGCTGGCCGGTCTCGCCACCTCCACCAAGTACAGCGCGGCCGCCATCCTGCCGACGGTCGTCGCGGTGCAGGGCGCGTGGCTGTCCAACGCTGGAACGTCGCCGTGGGCTCCCCGCGCCTGGGCACCCGTCCTGTCGTTCGTCGCCGCGTTCGGTGCTGCGTTCGTGGCGGCGACGCCTTACGCGCTCATCGACAGCGAGCGATTCGTTGCCGACCTGCGGTTCGTCTTCACTCATCTCTCGGACGGGCACGGCATCGACGTCGGGCGCGGCTGGACGTACCACCTGCGCCGTTCGCTCCCGTATGGGGCGGGCGTGGCGGTCTGTATGGCAGCCATCGCCGGCATGGTCCCGTTCGCGAGGCATCTACGCTGGCATGCCGCGGTCGTCGGTGCGGCCGCTGTGTCGCTCTATGTATCGGTCGGCAGTGGGTACACGGTGTTCTTCCGTTACGTGTTGCCACTCGTCCCGATCGTCTGCCTGTTGGCGGCGCTCGGCATCCGAAGCGCCGGACGCTGGATCGGCGTCCGTTCGGGCGCACCGCGCGGGCTGGTCGTGGGAGTGCTGACGCTGGCCGTGGCTGCGCCTTCGCTGGTACGGAGCGTCTGGTTCGACGTGCTGCTCGCGCGAACGGACTCGCGCGTCCTCGCCGCCGCATGGCTCGCACCGAAGCTGCAGGCCCACCATTCGCTGCACGACTCGGGCAGCATCTACACGCGCCTGGACCTGCGTCACGTTCGCTTCCACGAATGGGCGTTCGATGCCGCCGCCGGCTCCTTCGGCGCGTTGGATGGCAACCGTCCGCCCACGCCCGGCCAACCGGAACTGGCGCCCGACTGGCTGGTGCTGCATGAGTCGCCGCTGCAGCTCTACGCGAACACGCCACCGGGACTTGCTCGCCTTGCGGCAGCCAGGTACGAACTCGTGTACTCGGTCAGGGGGACGAAGGATGCGGCCGAAACAGCGATCTACGACGTGCAGGATGCCTTCTTCCTGCCGATGTCGAACATGGGCACCGTCGAGCGGCCAGGGCCGACGATCCACATCTACCGTCGCCGGCCGTAGCTCTCGTCCCCTGCCTGCGCCGATTCGATCTGTCGCTGGCGACATCGTGTCGCCGGGCCACCCGAGTCCGTTCCAGCGAAGCGCAAATGCTCTGGAATGGCTCGTACCTTCGGGCGTCAGGCCGGCCGTGACCGCGTGCAGCTCAGACGAGGGCAGCCATGGATCTCGAGAACCACATCCGGCCGGACGGCGTGAAGAGGGACCTCGCGGCGGCTAACGAGCGCCGTCCATCTGGCGTCCTGCCGTGCGGGCGGTTCGTAGCAGCGGCAACTCAGCGGATGCGACCGGCGAATCTGCCGTGCCGGTGAACGCGGGGGTAGGAAAGAGGGCCGTGGCTTTGGCGTGGGCAGCTGTCTCGCCCCATGCGAGGAGCCGCCCTCGACCCTCTCCCCTGAACGCGGCCATCCCAGTGCAAGGGCGCAGCCAGTCGCGAAATACCACGTGACCGGCGCGATGCGGGTGGCGCTGATGGGTAAAGGTCTTGGATCAGGCGACTAAAGTCGGCGGCGCGAGCTGTCGGAGAGAAGTTCGGCAGCCCACCGTCTGCCAACCTTGACGCTTCACACGTCCAACCGGCCCGTCGATGACCTTACCAGCGACGACCCAGCCACGACGTGCCCGGATTCGCGTCGGCGTGCACCGCGCCGCTATGTCTTCTGTACCAACCGCGTGGCGATGGCGCCCGCGGTCTGGTCGTCCACGACCGGAAATGCCTCGATGTCCATCAGATCTGCCCACTCGGCGATGTGCTGCATCAACGCCGCCTCCGTGCCTTCCAAAAGGTGGAACCCCTTTGTCGAACCGGCGGCGTGCCACCGGCCGAGTGTCTTCAGCCCTTCAGGCGGCGGGGCGCCCGTTTCGAGGAACCGGGCAACCGCCGCTTTATAAGATGCTGCCGGTAGTCGCCACGTAACCATGAACTGCATCGTCTTGCCTCCTGTCGACCGCCACACTCGCCCCCGCAGTCGTTCACGGCTGCTCGACTGACGCAACCAGGGCGTTGTCCGTCCTCCTAGAACGCGCGCGCGCAACGAAGCGGACACTTCGGAACGGTGCTGGGAGAAGCGGATGCTGACGCCCATCCAAGGAAGTCGTGTGCGTCGAACCTGGCTTCCATGCGCGCTCGTGACCTTACCGCCCCCGGGCTCGCGTGCGCGGCGGGCGAACCGACAGCGTCATCACTGCCGACGGGACGACCGGTCCCACAGCGTGGCGCGCCATCGCTGCCCGTCGCGCGACCTGTCCGCCGGAGCCTTGGCGGAGGCGGAAGGCCCGACGGCTACACTGCTGATGCGCCCGCAGTCGCCAACACAGGACGCAGAACCACTCGACGGGCATCGTCTGGAGCAATCGCGGCGCTGAGGTCGCCCGCACGTAAGTCCGGTGGACCCGGCGCGCGAGGCGCTTGGCGGTTGAGTCGCGCCTGACGACCTCATTCGAAATCACGAGCCCAGGCAGGGCTACGCGTCGGAGCCGAAGACCTCTCGCGCCTGATCGAGGATCTCGAACATGCGGCCGTCGTCGTCGGCCCCGGTGCGGCCCGTCAACCCGTCGCGCCAGCGACGAGGGAGCGCGTCGAGGCCGTGCAGCGCACCGACAGCCGCGCCGACGATCGCGGCGACGGTGTCGTTGTCGTAGGTGTCGTTCACGGCGCGGACGATGGCTTCTTCGGGATCGTGCGCGCACCGCATCAGCAGGTAGATCACGCACGGCAAGGTCTCGAGGACGTAGGCTCCGGAGTAGAACGCGTCGCACGCGTCCGGCACCGACCAGCCGCGGTCGCACGCGTCGTCGATGCGTCGCGCCACAAGTTGGGAGAACGTGCCGGCTTGCCCGGTGTACCAGCCACCGCGTGGCGAGTACTGCTGCCCCGTCTCGAGCTCACTGAGAATCTGGAGGAACTCCGCCCGGAACCAATCGGCAGACGGCGGCGCCTCCGCGCCGAGCAACTGCCAGAGCACGGACGCGAAGGCGAGGCTCGACGCCGTCGCCGCAGGATCCCTGTGCGTCGTCAGCGACAGGACGGCGGCATCGATCCACAGCTCCGCCGAGGGCCGTACGAGGTGCGGAATCACCACGGGAGCAATCCGCATCAACGCGCCGTTTCCTGCTGACTCCGGCCCGGCCTCGTGCCAGGAGGTCCCTTCCCGCATCTCGCTCACGAACTCGCGAACGGCCGAGCCGATGCCGAAGATGCGGCGCGTTGCGAACGTCCGCGCGACCTGCTCGGGGACGTAGCTCCGGTCGCGGACCATCTGTTCGAGCGTCCAGAAAGCCATCTGCGAGTCGTCCGAAGGCGCGCCTCTCCGCTCGCCGCCGACGTGATGGTTCGCGAGGTAGTCCCTGATCTCGCCGTACCGCAGGCGACGCCGCTCGGGCAGCTGCGCCTCACTCGTGTTGCCGAGCGCGTCGCCGATGGCGAGACCGAGCATCATGCCCTCGACACGCGACCACGCGGGCCGGACCGGCACAGGATCTCGCTGGAAGACAGGGCTGCCCGGCACACTGGAAAGCGTTCCCTTGCACAACGTGTCGAGGTGTAGCCGGTTCACCGTAGAACCTCGCGTACGTAGACCGTCCTGGCTGACAGGCCGAGATCCGTCAGGAAGGCCAGTTCCGCTTGCTGCGTCTGCGACACATGCCGGCGGAGGTTGCGCGTCGCTGGCGCTCTCGGGAAATCGCCTCGAGCTGGCGCCGGCATCTATGGCGACGATCGACATCAGCGCGCTGTCGACCGACGAACGTCTCGACCTGCTCGATCGCCTTTGGGAAAGCCTGGCCGCGCAGTCCGATGCGCTGTCGGTCACTCTCGAACAGCGAGACGGCGGGCCGCTGGTTTGCGACTTTCTGCCTCGCCCCTTGGGCGCGCAAGATCGAGGCGGAGTTCGCCCGCTCAGTCTTTCCGACGAACGGCCCCTATGAGCTTTCGCTAGACCTGAGCGGCTTCCTTCGCGGCGATCCTGAAACCCGTTGGGCGGCGCACAAGATCGCGCTGGAAAGCGGCGTGCTCGACGCTGACGAGGTGCGGCAAGAGGAAGGCTGGAACAAGCGCGGCGATCGGCCGGCGAACGACGGAGGGCAGGCGGATGGCTGACCTTGTGACGCTCGCTGAGGCGAAGGAATACTGCCGGATCGAGGGCACGGCGGATGACGCAACGCTGGCGCTGATGATTGCCGCTGCATCGGATGCGGTGGCGGACCAGGCGGACGCCTGGGATGACCTGGGCGACGTTCCGCCGCGGCTAAAGCTGGCGGTGCTCGCCCGCGTGGCCGAGTCCTATGACAACCGGGAACAGGTGCCGACCGCTCGCAATGAGCGCGGCCTGATCCAGCCGCTCAGGGTGCTCGACCTATGAAGGCTGGGCAGCTCGATCGGCGCGTTATGCTCCAGCGCAAGACCGTCGTTTATGACGACTATGGCGGCGAGATTGAGGCTTGGGCGGAGCTGGCGACTGTCCCGGCTCAGGTTGTCGAGCAAAGCGGG
>JAEYZV010000300.1 GCA_023427865.1 Acidobacteriota bacterium | reverse complement strand
CCCACATCTGCTCGGCGTTGCCGTGGTCGGCGGTCACCAGGGCCGTGCCTCCGGCGGCAAGCAGCGCGTCGATGCAGCGCCCGAGGCATCCGTCCACCGCCGTGATGGCGGATACGGCCGCCGGGAGGACGCCGGTGTGGCCCACCATGTCGGGGTTGGCGAAGTTGCAGATGATGACGTCGTGCCGGTGGTTGGCGACGCTGTCGACGAACGCGTCGGCGACGGCCGGCGCGCTCATCTCCGGCTGCAGGTCGTAGGTGGCGACCTTCGGCGACGGCAGCAGCACGCGGTCCTCGCCGGCAAACGGCGTCTCGATGCCGCCGTTGAAGAAGTACGTCACGTGCGGGTACTTCTCGGTCTCCGCAAGCCGCATGTTCGTGAGCCCGTGCGCCTGCAGCACCTCGCCGAAGTACTGCGTCGCCGCCTGTGGCGGGAAGGCGATCGGGAAGTCGTACGTCGCGTCGTACTCGGTGAACGTCGTCAGCTGCACCGCCGGCCGATTGCCCGTGGCAAAGCCGGAGAAGTCGTCGAACATCAGCGCGCGGATGATCTGGCGGGCGCGATCGGCGCGGAAGTTGTAGAACACGACGGCGTCGCCGTCGGCCATCGGCCCGACGGGCGCGCCCGACCGGTCGACGATCGTCGCCGGCAGGATGAACTCGTCGGTGACGTTCTTCGAGTACGACTCCTCGATCACCGCCGAGGCCGACGAGCCCGGCGGCGCGGTGCCGCGCACGATCGCGTCGTAGGCCAGCTGCACGCGCTCCCAGCGCTTGTCCCGGTCCATCGCGTAGTAGCGACCGGAGACGCTGGCAATGCGGCCGCCCGTCTGTGCGAGGACGGCCTCGAGTTCCCGCACGTAGCCGCGACCGCCGGTGGGCGAGGTGTCGCGGCCGTCGGTGACGACGTGGACGAAGACCTTCGGCGCGCCCATCTCGTGCGCGAGGTGGAGCAGCGCGTGCAGGTGTGCCTGGTGGCTGTGGACGCCGCCGTCCGAGAGCAGCCCGAGGAAGTGCACGGCGGTCCCGCGATCGATCGCCGACTGGATGGCGGCGCGCAGTGCCGGCGTCTGCGCGAAGCTGCCGTCGGCGATCGCCTTGTCGATGCGGGTGAGGTCCTGGTACACGGTGCGGCCCGCGCCGAGGTTCGTGTGGCCGACCTCGGAGTTGCCCATCTGGCCTGCGGGGAGGCCGACGGCCTCGCCCGAGGCCTGCAGCGTCGCATGCGGGTAGGTCGACCAGAGCCGGTTGAACACGGCCGGCTCTGCGAGCTTGACGGCGTTGTTGTCGACCTCCTCCCGGAGGCCCCAGCCATCGAGGATGATCAGCGCCACGGGGGCGCGCTTGCCTGTCATTGGGTTACTTCAGTGCCTTGATCGCGGCTTTGCCCGCGTACTTTGCGCTGCTGCCGAGAGCCGATTCGATGCGCAGCAGCTGGTTGTACTTCGCCGTGCGGTCGCTGCGGCTCGCCGAGCCCGTCTTGATCTGGCCGGCGCGCGTGCCCACGGCGAGGTCGGCGATGGTGCTGTCCTCGGTCTCGCCGGAACGGTGCGATGCGATGGTGGTGTAACCGGCATCCCAGGCCGTCTTCATCGCGCGCAGCGTCTCGGTGACCGAGCCGATCTGATTGAGCTTCACCAGCAGCGAGTTGCCGACGCCCTGCGCGATGCCTTCGGCGAGGATCTTCGGGTTGGTCACGAACACGTCGTCGCCAACGAGCTGCACCTTGTCGCCGAGCTCCCTGGTGAGCAGCTTCCAGCCGTCCCAGTCGCTCTCGGCGATGCCGTCCTCGATCGAGCAGATCGGGTACTGGCGCACCCACTCGGCGAACAGCTCCACCATCTGCTCGCTCGATCGCGTCGGCGAGCCGGACTTCTTGAAGACGTACTGCTTGTCCTTCCAGAGCTCGCTCGAGGCGACGTCGAGCGCGATCCACACCTGCTCGCCGGCCTTCAGGCCCGCCTTCGTGATCGCCTCGAGCACCACGTCAACCGCTTCCTGGTTGCTCTTCAGGCTGGGCGCGAAGCCGCCCTCGTCGCCGACGCCGGTCGACATGCCGCGGCCCTTCAGGATACCGCGCAGCGTATGGAAGATCTCCGTGCCCCAGCGCAGGCCTTCGGAGAAGCTCGGCGCGCCGAGCGGCATCACCATGAACTCCTGGAAGTCCACGCTGCTGTCGGCGTGCGCGCCGCCATTGAGGATGTTCATCATCGGCACCGGCAGGAGGTCGGCGTGCCCGCCGCCGGTCATCGCGTGCCGCAGCGCGCCGATGTACTCGTAGAGCGGCACCTGCTTCTCCGCCGCGCCCGCGTGCAGCGCGGCCATCGAGACGCCGAGGATCGCGTTGGCGCCCAGGCGGCTCTTGAACTCGGTACCGTCGAGCGCGATCATCGCGTCGTCGAGCGCCGCCTGATCGAACTCCTTGCCGACGATGGCCTCGGCAATCTCGCCGTTCACGTTGCCCACGGCCTTCTGAACGCCTTTCCCGAGGTAGCGGCCCTTGTCGCCGTCGCGAAGTTCGAGCGCCTCGCGCTCACCGGTGGAGGCGCCCGACGGGACCGCCGCCCGGCCGAACGCGCCGCTTGCCAGCGTGATGTCGACTTCGACGGTGGGGTTGCCGCGCGAGTCGAGAATCTCGCGTCCAATGACCTTCTGAATCTGCACTGAGATGAACTCCTGGAGGAAGAATGCTTACGGGTATCGGGTATCGGGTATCGGGTAGCGGGTATCGGGTAGCGGGTATCGGGTAGCGGGTACCGGGCCCGGTACCCAAGGACCAGCACCCGTCAGTTATGGCCTCTCGCGTCGGCCTCCTGCTCGCGCTGCCGACGTTCGTCCTGGGGCGCCTCGACGAACGGCTCGTCGTCCGTGGTGACCACGACCACGCCCTTCGGCGTGACCGTGTGGCGTTTCCGGTCCTCCTCGGCGTTGTAGCCGATGACCGCGCCCCGCGGGATGAAGACGTCGCGATCGATGATCGCGTTGCGGATGCGCGAGTGACGTCCGACGCGGACGCCCGGCATGAGGATACTGCGGTCGATGTTGCAGTAGCTGTGCACGCGCACGTTCGGGCAGAGGATACTGCCGCGCACGCAGCTGCCCGAGACGATGACGCCTGCCGAGATGATCGAGTCGAGCGCCTGCCCGCGCCGGCCCTCGTCGTCGAACACGAACTTGGCCGGAGGCGCCTGCGGCATGCGCGTACGGATCGGCCACTCGGGATCGTACAGGTTGAAGTCGGGATTCACCTGCACGAGGTCCATGTTGGCCTCGTAGTACGCGTCGAGCTCGCCGATGTCGCGCCAGTACTTGTTGGCCTTCTTGTTCTCGTCGGAGAACCGGTAGGACAGCACCGGCGCGTGGCCGATCAGCGACGGCAGGATGTCCTTGCCGAAGTCGTGCTTGCTGCTGTCGTTGGCGGCGTCCGCCTCGAGCGCCTTCATGAGCACGTCGGCCTCGAACACGTAGATGCCCATCGAGGCGAGCGCCACGCCGGGCAGGCCCGGAATCGGCTTGGGCTCGGCAGGCTTCTCCTCGAAGCCGACGATGCGCTCCTCTTCGTCGACCTGGATCACGCCGAAGCGGAGCGCGGCTTCCTCGACCGGCACCTCGTAGGTGGCGACGGTGGCCGCGGCGCCCCTCTCGACGTGCCAGCGCAGCATCTTCGAGTAGTCCATCTTGTAGATGTGGTCGCCCGAGAGGATGACGACGTGGCGCGGCGCCTCACGCACGATCGAGTAGAGGTTCTGGTACACGGCGTCGGCCGTGCCGAGATACCAGTTGTCGCTGACGCGCTTCTGCGGCGGCAGGATCTCGATGAACTCGCCGAGCTCCTCGGCCACGACGCTCCAGCCCATGCGGATGTGCCGGTTGAGCGAGAGGCTCTTGTACTGCGTGCCGATGAAGATGCGGCGCAGGCCGGCGTTGATGGAGTTGCTGAGCGTGAAGTCGATGATGCGATAGGGACCACCGAAGTACACGGCGGGTTTTGCGCGTTCCTTCGTCAGCGGGAAGAGGCGTTCCCCCACTCCTCCGGCCAGGACGATCACGAGTGTGTCGTTGAGCATGTGGACACCGGTCCGTGCGCGCCGGCCGCCTCTCGGCGTCGGGCAGGCGAGCTGCACCGTGACGCTCCGACGGGGTGCGCGAAAGGCGTGCCGGCGGCGCTCCCCTGCTGGGCTGCGGGCCGGCCTCGCGTCAGCGTCAGAGGATTCTATCCGCGTTTCCGCTTCCAACTTCGACGGCCCTGCTCCTATGATCCGCCTTTGGGCATGCGCGCGATGCATGCCGGGAGTAGCGCATGCGACAGACGGCTCGAATGACGTGCCTCGCGACGGCCATCGGCCTCGCGTTCTCGATGGGGGCCGCGCAGGCCCAGAAGAAGGACGACAAGACGGCCGCCGCCGATCCGCGGCAGACGGCCATCAGCGCGCTCGTCTCGGCGACCAACGAGGCGATGAAGGGTGCTCCGGGCACCACCGTCTACACGGCCGATGCGGCTGCCGGGACGGTCACGGCCGACCCGTCGACGCAGGTCGCGATGACGTTTGCGGCCGACTTCCTCAAGGCGACCGACAACAAGATCTACGCGCCGTTCACCGTCACGGTGCAGCCCAGCGTGCTCGGTCAGGGCGGCAATTTCGGCGTGTACATCCGCCTGGCCCCGCAGGGCGCGCAGCCGCCGGCCGCCCCGCCGCCGCTCGACGAGAAGGCCCGCAAGGAGAAGGAGAAACAGGACCGGCGCAAGAAGAAGGGCAAGGAGGCGCAGGACCTGACGGGGGAGGCCGTCTCGGGCGTGGAGTATCCGTGGGAGGACTACTACGACCTCACGGCCGTGCCGCGCGGCCCGGGCGGGCCGCTGACGTTCAGTCGGCCCTTCAGCGTGCCGGCCGGAACCTACGACGCCTACGTCGCCGTGCTGGCGCGCGACGCCGCGGCCACGGCGGCGCCGGCGGCAGGCGCGGCCGCTGCCGCCCCGATGAAGATCGCCGTGCACAAGACCGAGCTCACCGTGCCCGACTACTGGGGCCCGGAGTTCCAGCTGAGCAGCGTGTTCGTGGCCAACAAGATCGGCGAGATCACCAACCCGCCGACCGGCGAGGAACAGAAGCAGAAGCCGTACGTGATCGGCCAGTTCGAGATCGTCCCGGCGCCGGAGAACCGGATCGCGGCCAACGAGGAGCTGTTCGTGCTCTTCTTCATCTACGGCGCCCAGCTCGGTGAGGACAAGAAGCCCGACATCACCATCGAGTGGCAGCCGTACAAGAAGGGCCCGCTCGGCGAGAGCAAGTACAAGTCGATCGCCCCGCAGCAGTTGAACGCCGAAACGCTGCCCCCGGGGTTCGACCCGAGCCAGGGCCACCAGCTCGTCGGCAGCATCAACGGCATCCCCGCGTCCGCGCTCGACCCGGGGGACTACCGCCTTGCCATCAAAGTGACGGACAATAAGTCGGGCAAGTCCCTGACCCACGACGTCGCCTTCACCGTCGCCGGCTCCTAGCCGGCCGGTGCGGGCCGGGCACCCGCGGGGGAGTTCCTCGCGGGCGTCCGGACGGAGTTGCCACTGGAGTCCCCATGTCCCGAACGGTGTCGCTGACGGCGCTCGCGCTCGGACTGAGTCTCGCCTCGACGGCGACGGCCCAGCCGCTCGTGCAGGCGCGTGCTCACACCGGCAGTGCGACGGTAGCCCCGGGAGTCGACCTGGTGGCCGGTCGCATCGAGGGCGTGGTCACCGACCAGGGCGGCATGCCCATCCCCGGCGTCGCGGTGTCGGCGCTCGGGCCGGACTCCCTCTTCGGCATCACCGATCGCGCCGGTCGCTTCGTGTTCTCGGCCGTGCCGGTCGGGACGTACCTGATGCGCGCCCAGCGGGCCGGCTATCGCGCCTCGCCGCGCGAGTTCATCGACGTCACCCCCGGCAGCAGCGCGCGCCATCACGTGCGTCTGGCGCGGCTTCAGGGCACCCCCGCCCCGACTGCCGACGCCGGTGCCGACGAGCAGCCGGTCATCGCCGCCGGCTTCGGCCCGACGTCGTCGACGATTGCTCCGGCGCCCAGCGGGCGCACTGCGGGTGACGACGACCACGAGCACAGCCCGCGGCTCTGGCGCCTGCGCCACATGAAGCGCTCGGTCCTGCGTGAGACGCAGGGTCAGCTCGCGCTCGATGCCGTGCAGGACGATCTCGCCTGGATCGAGGAGCGGCTCGGCCCCGCCTCGGCGGTCGAGGCCTCGGCGCGCGGCACCACCTCGTTTTTCGGCGACGCCTCGCTTTCGGGCCAGATCCAGTTCCTCACCGCCACGGCATTCGACGATGGCGGGTCGGGGGAGTCCACCGAGTGGGCGCAGGTGCCGGCAGGGGTGGCGTATGCCACGGTCGGCGCACCTATCGGCAACAGCGGCGCCTGGTCGGTGCGCGGCGCGTTCGGCCGCGGCGACCTCTCGTCGTGGATCGTGGCCGGCAACTACCTGCGCCCGACCGAAACGCGGCACGCCCTCGATCTCGGCGCGTCCTTCGCCCTCCAGCACTTCTCCGAGCACACGCCCGCCGCGCTGCTGAGCGTGGACGAGAAGCGGCGCGCGGCCGGTACGATCCACGCCTTCGACACCTGGCGGTTGCATCGCCGCGCGGTCGTGACCTACGGCACGCGCTACGCGTACCACGACTACCTCGATCGCCCGACGCTGATGAGCCCGAGCGTGTCGGCCTCGGTCTCACCCTTCGAGCGCACATGGGTGCGCGTCGCGGTCACCCAGCAGATGCTTGCGCCCGGGGCCGAGGAGTTCGACGCGCGCAACCTGTCGGCGTTCTCCATGCCGCCGCAGCGCACGTTCACGTCGGCGTCGCGCGACGGCCGCCTGAGCGCCGAACGCATGCGGCAGTTCGAGATCGGTCTCGAACGGCAGGTCGGGCAGGTGCTGCTCAACGTCAGGCGGTTCGAGCAGGCCGTGGACAACCAGCTCGTCGCCATGTTCGGCGTCGGCCCGGGTGGTTTCGCCCCCGATCTCGGGCACTACCTCGTGGCCAACGGCGGCAACGTGGACGCGTCGGGCTGGGTGTTCGGCATCTCGCACGACGCCGGCCCGCGGTTCCGGGGCGGCGTCGAGTACACCGTGGCGCGTGCGCAGTGGTTCGGCAGCGGGGATCGCGGCGTGATCGCGGTGCTCGCGCCCTCGGCCGACCGCCGCGACGACGAACGCATCCACGACGTGACGGCGCGGGTGGTCACCGACGTGCCCGAGACCGCGACCCGGGTGGCCGCCACGTGGAAGGTCAACTCCGCGTTCGCGCGGCGCAGTCCGCTGCTCGAGGACGCGTCGACCGACGCCCGGTTCGACGTGCAGGTGTCGCAGCGGCTGCCGTTCCTGAGTGCCACCGGCGCCGACTGGGAATTCGTGGTGGCGGTGCGGAGCCTGTTCCGCGACGTGGACCAGATCGGCTCGCTGTACGACGAACTGCTCGTCGTCCGGCCGCCAAAGCGTATCGTCGGCGGCGTGCTCGTGAAGTTCTGAAACTGGCGGCGGCGGTCCGACAGGGCGGCGGGGTTGGCGGTTCCCGCCAGCCGCGATCCCTGTAGAACTCGCGCGGTTTCCGGCTCGGGAGGCGCCACCCAGGCGCGATCGACACCGATCCAAAATGTCGTTACAGCGATCCCGTTCGTTGAACCGGGTTTGGTTCACGCGGGTGTGGTGGACGACGTGTGCCGCGAAAGTCGCGATATCGGCCGTCTTTCGGCTGCCGATGGTGGTACCTCGGTGGAACATCGTTTGCTAAATGATTCACACACGCTGATCGGCTCGACCGCCCCGGCCCGTCGCGCGATCGCTGACCACCGATGACCGAGGGAATCTGGCCACCCGCTGCTGAAGGACCGCGGCGCGTCCAATGGGGACGCGCGGCGCTTGCCGTCGCCGTGACGGCTGTCCTGCTCGCGCTCGTGGCCACCAACATCGCCGTCCGCTTCTCCTGGATGGAGGTGGAGGACGGCGTGCTCTGGGAGGCGCGCGCCGAAGGCGTCGTCGCCGCCCGGGTGGGCCCGAACGCCGCAGGCGCCTTGGCGGGACTCCAGCCGGGCGATGTTCTGGTGGCGATCAACGGCCGCGGCATCGACCGCGTGGAGCAGGTGCTCGACGCGCAGCACGGCAGCCAGCGCGGCCGACCCCTCTCCTACGTGGTGTCGCGCGCCGGTGTCGAACGGCCGCTGCGCATCGACCTGCAACCCATCCCCGACGGCGACCGGCTGCTCTACTACGCGCTTGCCGCCGTCGCGATTTTCGCGCTGCTCGTAGGCTGCTCGGTGCGCGTGCAGCGTCCCCGCGACCCGGCCACTCTGCACTTCTTCTGGCTGACGGTGGCGTTCTTCGGCGTCTGCGGCTTCTCGTACAGCGGCCGCCTCGACCGTCTCGACTGGATCTTCTACTGGGCCGACGTGGTGGCGATGCTGGCATTGCCGCCGCTGTTCGTGCACTTTGCGCTCGTCTTCCCGGAGCGGACCGACGCCTGGGCCAAGTCGCCCAGAGGACGGCGGCTCCTGCCGCTGCTGTACCTGCCGGCCCTCGTGCTCGGCC
The DNA here is from genome assembly GCA_023427865.1 of Acidobacteriota bacterium. GTDB lineage: Bacteria > Acidobacteriota > Vicinamibacteria > Vicinamibacterales > Vicinamibacteraceae > Luteitalea. The sequence goes on along the minus strand of JAEYZV010000300.1, from coordinate 13,245 downwards.
TGACGCGTGCGTCGGTGTTGTCGCAACCCGGGCTGCCGGGCGACGTGCTCGAGCGGTGGATCGTCGGCCTCGACCGGCTGGAGATGCTGCAGCTGGTGGCGGCACTCGTGGTCGGGCAGACGATCACCACCCGTACACTCGGCCGCCTGCGGTCGGTGACCGCGCGGCGGCAGTTGCGGTGGATCGTCTGGGGCACGCTGGCGGGCGCACTGCCGTTCGCGGTGTTCTACGGCCTGCCGTACGCGCTCGGCTACCACCCGTGGGACGTCTTCGGCGTCCTCGTGGTCCTGCTCGCGTTGCTTCCGCTCGCGTTCGCGTCCGCCGTGGTCCGGTACCGGCTGATGGACGTGGAGGTGATCATCAAGCGCACGGTCGTGTATGCGACGGTGCTCGCGGCGATCGCCACCATCTACACCATCACGCTGCGCCTGGCGAGCGAGATGTTCCTCGGGGGATCCGAGCAGCACAACTCCGCGATCGCCATCCTCTCGACGCTGCTCGTCGTGCTGCTCGCGCCGATGGTGAAGAACGCGATCCAGACGGCGCTCGACTACGCGCACTACCGTGACCGGTATGACTACCGGCGAGCCCTGCTCGCCTTCGCCCGCGACCTCAACGCCGACCTCGACCTCGATCGACTCACCGATCGCCTCGTGCAGCGTCTCGCCGACACGTTCGGCGTCGATCGCATCTCGCTGTTCGTGGCCTCGGGCGTCGAGGACGGCTACGTGGCGCACAGGACGCTTGGCGCCGCCGTCGAGGCCGTGCCCGCGCTGCGCCGCTTCTCGGGGATCGGCACGCGCCTCGAGAGCGGGCAGGCGGTCAGCCTCGACGATCCGTTCACCGTCCGGCGGTTCGCGGCCGACGAGGTCCGCTTCTGGCGCGACCACGGCCTGCACTACTTCGTACCGTGCCTGGCCAAGGACGGGCCGATTGCCGTCATCGGCATCGGCGCGCGCCCGAGCGGTGAGCCGCTCAGCTCCGAGGACCTCACGCTGTTGAACGCGGTGGCGGCGCAGGTGGCGACCGCCATCGAGAACGGCCGCCTGTACCGCGCGCTGCGGGAGAAGGCCGACGAGCTGAACCGGATGCGCGAGTTCAGCGAGAACATCGTGCAGTCGCTGCAGGACGGGCTCGTCGTGATTGACCTGCAGGGCGGCGTGCTGCACTGGAATCCCGCGATGGAGCAGATCGTCGGCGTTCCGGTGGCGCAGGCGGTCGGCAGGCGCATCGACGAGCTGTTCGATCCCGAGTTCCTCGCCACCGTCAGGATGGGGGAGCGCGATGGCTCCGACGCGACGACGGTCTACCGCACGCCGCTCGTGTCGCGTCACCCCGACGGAGCGCGCAAGCGCCTGGTCAACGCGGCAATGCACCCGCTACGGACGTCCACGACCGACCAGGTCGGGTCGGTGCTGATGATCGAGGACATCACCTCGCGCGTGCAGCTCGAGGAGCAGCTGCAGATCTCCGAAAAGATGGCGTCCATCGGCCTGCTGGCCGCGGGCGTCGCGCACGAGGTCAACACGCCGCTCACCGGCATCTCGAGCTTCACGCAGATGCTGCTCGAGCAGGCCGATCCCGAGGACCCGCGCACGCGCCTGCTCGAGAAGATCGAGCGGCAGACGTTCCGCGCCGCGAAGATCGTCAACAGCCTCCTGCACCTCTCACGGCCGGTGCAGGGTGAAACCGGCCCCGTGGACCTCCACGTCGTCATCAACGACGTGCTCTCGCTGCTCGAGCACCAGTTCAGGACGGCGAGCGTGCAGGTGCGCAAGGAGCTCGCGGCCGACGTGCCGGTGATCCGGGCCGTGGAGCACAAGCTGCAGCAGGTGTTCCTCAACCTCTTCCTGAACGCGCGCGACGCGATGCCGAAGGGCGGGTGGGTGACGATTGCCAGCCGGCGCGAGGGCGATCATGTCCTGGTGTCGGTGAGCGACACCGGCGCGGGCATCCCGGCCGAGCACCTGGCCCGCATCTACGACCCGTTCTTCTCGACCAAGGCGATCGGGCAGGGCACGGGACTCGGGCTGTCGATCACCTATGGCATCGTGCAGGAGCACGACGGCACGATCGTGTGTGAGAGCCAGGTCGGGCAGGGGACGCGGTTCACGCTGTCCTTCCCGGCGGTGGCCGCATCGCGTGGCGAGGCCGCCGGGATGCAGGCGCGCTGAGGCGTTCGACGAATCCAGCAATGACGACTGCCAGAGGAAGAATCCTCGTCATCGACGACGAGGAGGTGATGCGGGAGGTGCTCGAGGCGTTGCTCGAGCGCGAGGGGTACGACGTGCGCCTGGCCGTGAACGGCCTGGAAGGCCTCGAGCTCGCGCGTGCGCAGTCGTTCGACGCGGCGATCGTCGACGTCATGATGCCGGGCATCGACGGGCTCGCGGTGCTCGGCGAGCTCAAGGCGATGGACGAGGAACTGCCGGTGGTGATGGTCACCGCGTTCGCGTCGGTCGAGACCGCGCTCTCGGCGATGAAGCGCGGCGCCTTCGACTACATCACCAAGCCGTTCAAGAACGAGGAAGTCGCCGGCGTGGTGCGCAACGCCGTCGAGCGGTCGCGGCTCGCTCGCGAGAACCGCGTGCTCCGGCAGAACCTGCAGACGCAGGGCCACAAGTTCGCCAACATCATCGGCCGCAGCAGCCGCATGCGGCAGGTGTTCGACCTCGTCATCCAGGCGGCGCCGAGCCGGTCGACGGTGCTCGTCTATGGCGAGAGCGGCACGGGCAAGGAGCTCGTCGCGCGCGCGCTGCACAACAACTCGCTGCGTGCCGACAAGCCGTTTGTCACGGTCAACTCGGGGAACCTGCCGCCGGACCTGCTCGAGAGCAACCTGTTCGGGCACGTCAAGGGCGCCTTCACGGGCGCGGTGGCGCCAAAGAAGGGCCTGTTCGAGGTTGCCGACAAGGGCAGCATCTTCTTCGACGAGATCGGCAACGTGCCGCTCGAGACGCAGGCCAAGCTGCTGCGCGTGATCCAGGAGCGCGAGTTCATGCGTCTGGGCGGCGTCGACAACATCAAGGTCGACGTGCGCATCATCGCCGCGACCAACGTCGACCTGCGCACGATGGTCGACGAGGGCCGCTTCCGCGAGGACCTCTACTACCGGCTGCACGTGATCACCGTCAACCTGCCGCCGCTGCGGGCGCGCAAGGAGGACATCCCCCTGCTCGTGCAGCACTTCCTGGACAAGTACGGCGAGGAGAACAACAGGAAGGACCTCGAGCTGGCGCCCGAGGCGCTCGACCTGCTGCTCGACTACGACTGGCCGGGCAACGTGCGCGAGCTCGAGAACGTCATCGAGCGCGCCGTGGTGCTCTGCCCCGGTTCGCGCATCGGCCCCGACCTGATCCCCGACACGGTCCGCTCGACGCGCCGCTTCCAGATCCCGAACTTCGTGCTGCCGCCCGAAGGCATCTCGTTCAAGGAAGTCACCGGCGATTTCGAGCGCCGCCTGATCGAGACGACGCTCGAGGCCGCGGGTGGTGTGCAGAAGCGCGCCGCCGAGCTCCTGCACATCAAGCCGACGACGCTCAACGAGATGATCAAGCGCTACGACATCCGTCCCCGTCGCCGCAAGGGCCAGGCCGACGAGCCCGAGCCCGTACGCTGACCTGCGCTGCCGCACCGAGCTCGGTAAAGCCACCCGCCGGGCAGGGCCCGGCGGCTACGAACAGCGAAAATCGCGGACGCGAGCATCGGGCCCTGCGGACGAGAGCCGCGTCGAGACGAGCCGCGCCACTCACGTCCGTAGGCGTCAGGCCCTGCCCGATGCGGCTCTGGCCATGCCCGCCGCGCGCCGGCCGTAGCGGTCGCCTCAGAGAGGCGCCCCTACCAACGTTCGGGAGGTTCTCCGGTCCGGCGTTCGACGTTCTCCCCGCTACCCGATACCCGCTCCCCGCCACCCGATATCCGATACCCGCTCCCCGCTCCCCGATACCGGCGTACAGTAACGCCGGAGGTTCCCGTGCTGTTCCGACAGATCGCCGACCCCGGGCTCTCGCAGTACACGTACCTCGTGGGCTGCCAGCGCACCGGTGAGGCACTGCTCATCGACCCCGAGCGCGACGTCGACCGGTACGACCGGATCGCCGCCGAGGAGGGGCTCCGGATCACCACCGTCGCCGAGACGCACATCCACGCCGACTTCCTGTCCGGCGCGCGCGAGTACGCCGAACGCGGCGACGTGCGCATCGTCCTCTCGAACGCCGGCCCGCCGGAGTGGCAGTACGCGTGGGTGGGTGCCGGCGCCGCCGCATACACGCCCGTCGGCGACGGCGATCGCTTCCGCGTCGGCAACATCGACGTCGAGGTGCGCCACACACCCGGACACACACCCGAGCACATCGTCTTCGTGATCACCGATCGCGGTGGCGGCGCCGACGCGCCGATTGGTGTCGCCACCGGCGACTTCCTCTTCGTCGGCGATGTCGGCCGTCCCGATCTCCTCGAGACGGCGGCAGGCCAGGCTGGGCAGATGCGGCCCTCTGCCGAACGGCTGCAGGCCTCGCTCGCGCAGGTGGTCAGCTGGCCCGACTTCGTCCAGATATGGCCGGGCCATGGCGCCGGCAGCGCCTGCGGCAAGGCGCTCGGCGCGGTGCCGTTCTCGACGGTCGGCTACGAACGGCGCTTCAACGGCGCGCTGTCGCTCGCGGGAGAGCAGGGGGACGCGTTCGTCGAGGCGATCCTGTCGGGGCAACCGGAGCCGCCACCGTACTTCGCGCGCATGAAGCAGCTCAATCGCGACGGCGCGCCGGTGCTCGGAAGCATCCCCTCACCGCCACGCCTCGACATCGCGGCCGTGACCGCCGACGCGTCGCTGCTCGTGCTCGACACCCGCCCCGATCGCGTGGCGTTCATGGAGGCGCACCTGCCGGGCAGCCTCTACGCTCCGGCCACCCGGCAGTTCACCTCGGCAACCGGCGCGTTCGTCGACCCTGCCCAACCGCTCGTGCTGCTCGCCGATCAGGCCGACGTGGACGAGCTGGTGCGTGCGCTGATCCGCATCGGCCTCGACCACATCGCCGGCTGGATCGCCCTCGAGGACTTCGATGCGTGGCGCGCGAGCGGCCGTCCCGTCGCATCGATTCCGCGGCTCAGCTTTGCCGAAACCACGCCGCCGGGGCAGGATAGCGCCTGGCTGGACGTCAGGGGCGCGGCCGAGTACGCGGCCGATCACGTGCCGGGCGCCATGCAGATCGCGCAGAGCCGGCTCGCCGTCGAGCAGGCGCGCATCCCACGCGGGCGTCCGCTCACGGTGCACTGCGCCCAGGGCGGCAGGGCCGCGCTTGCCAGCGCCTACCTGCAGCGGCTCGGGTTCGAGGTCCGATACGTCGACGATGATTTCGCGCGGTGGCGCAGGGAACGAACCGAAAGCAAGGCCACGCCCGCGTAGGGCCCCGTGGCCATCGCGTCGCCGGGTTGGACGGAGAGCGACGCGATGAGGCTGGCAAGCATCCTGGGCAGGGCCATCGTCCTCGTGGCCGTGCCCGGGCTCCTGCTCGTGAGCCTGCTCGTCGCCTACACGCTCGTCGAACGTCGGCAGGCGCACGCCCTGCGCCTGTCGATGCACTCGAAGGAGGTGCTCGAGCACGCCCAGCAGCTCCACACCCATCTCAGCGAAGCACAGGCGGGCATCCGTGGCTTCCTGATCTCACGACAGGCCGTCTTCCTCACGTCGTATCACCGCGCCCGTGCCGAACTTCCGGGGACGCTGCACCGTCTCGAGGTGCTCACCGACGGCTACCCGGAGCAGCGAGCCCGCGTCCGCGTTCTCCAGGCAAGAACGGCCGAGGTCCTCGCCCACTACGACGCGACGCTCGCGCGAGCGGGACGCGGCGGACTGCCGGTGGCGGCCGAGCGCGACGTGATCACCAACGGCAGACACCTGATGGATGGCATTCGCGAGGAAGTGGGTGCCCTGCGCCGCGCAGAGTCGCGACTCGATGCCTCACGGCTCGCGCTCGTCGAGCGGACGAACCGCCGTGTGTTCGCCATCGTCGCGGGCGGCACGGGCGCCGCCCTGCTGGCCGTGGTCGTCCTCGGGGCGTGGTTCCACCGCACGTTGAGCCGCCGAGTTTCCCGGCTCACGGGAACGGCGCGCCTCCTCGCGGAAGGACACGGGGCGCCACCGCCGGACGAGAACCATGACGAGCTCGAGGACGTCGACAAGGCCCTGCGCGAGATGGCCGGCGCCCTCGCCAGCCGTCAGCGGGCCGCCGTCGGCGCGCTTGCCGATGCGGTGAGCCTGTTCAACGCCGCGAACACGCGCCGTGCCGTGCTCGACGTCGCCGCCGAGCGCGCCATCGCACTGACGGGCGCCGGGGTGGCCGTGTGCACGCTCGCCGGGGACGGGGAGGCGCCGCAGCAAGTGGTGGCGGCCGCGGCCGGACCTGATCATCCGGCGGCCGTACCGTCGCCAGGCGCCGCGTTCTCCTGGGCGGGCGCCGACGAGGTCCTCCGCACCGGCCGCCTCCTCCGACAGAGCGTCGAGGAGCGTCAGTCGGTCGCCGTGCCCGCGCACGTCGAGCGCGTGCTGGCCGGCGGCGACTGGATCGGCGTGCCTCTGAGCGATGACCAGAGGGCGACGATCGGCGTGCTGCAGGTTGCGGCGCTGCCCGGGCGTGCGTTCCGCCCCGACGAGGGCGACGTCGTGGGCACGCTGGCGCAGGCGGCATCCGTGGCGCTGGCGCTCGAGCGATCGCGCCAGAAACTCGAGGCCCTCAACGCCGATCTCGCGCTGACCAACAGGGAGAACGAGCTGTTCATCTACAGCGTGTCGCACGACCTCCGCTCGCCCCTCGTGAACCTGGAAGGCTTCAGCCGCGAGCTCACCACGGCGACGGCGGAACTGCGCAGCCTCGCGTCCCGGCCCGACGTGCCGGAGGACGTCCGGGCGCAGGCCGGGATCCTCATCGAGCAGGACGTGGCGGAGTCGGTACGGTTCATCAGGACCGCCGTCGGCAGGATTGCCTCCATCATCGACGGACTGCTGCGGTTGTCGCGCGCAGGCCGGGTCGAGTACCGCACCCAGCGCCTGTCGCTCGACAGCGTTCTGCAACGGATCGTCGACGCGATGCAGGCCACCATCGCGAGTGCCGGCGCAGAGGTGCGCATCTCCCCGCTGCCGGAGGTCGCCGGCGACGCGCTCGCCATCGAGCAGCTGTTTGCCAACCTGCTCGGCAACGCGCTCGCCTACGCGCGTGCCGGCGTACCGGCACGCATCGAGGTGACCGCCGACGACGATCTCGCGCGCAGTCCGCGGTTCACGGTGGTCCGCGTCCGCGACAACGGTCTCGGCATTCCCGAAGCGCAGCTCGACAAGGTCTTCCAGCCGCTGCAGCGGCTGCATCCCGGCGTCGGCCGTGGCGAGGGGATGGGACTCGCGATCGTGCGCCGCATCGTCGAGCGACACGACGGACGCGTGTGGGTGCAGTCGGAGGTGGGCGCGGGCACCACCTTCTACGTCGAGCTGCCACGCCCGATGCAAGGAGAGAGCGCCGATGCGGCGTGACGCACTGACGATCCTGCTGGCAGAGGACGACGATGGCCATGCGGCCCTCGTCGAGCGCAATCTCCGCCGCGCGGGAGTGACCAACCACATCGCGCGGGTGCGCGACGGCCAGGAAGCGCTCGACTACGTGCGCGCCGAGGGCGCACATGCGCATCGCCAGCCCGGCGGGCCGCTCCTGATGCTGCTCGACATCCGCATGCCGCGGCTCGACGGCGTCGAGGTGCTGCGCCAGCTGAAGGCCGAGCCACCCACCTGCGGCATCCCGGTGGTCATGCTGACCACGGCCGACAACCCGCACGAGATCACGCGCTGCTACGAGCTCGGTTGCAGCGTGTACGTGCGCAAGCCCGTGGCCTACGACGAGCTCGTGGACGCGCTGCGACGACTCAGCCTCTTTCTCTCGATCGTGACCGTGCCGGACGAGGCCTCGTTCCGCCACGCCGGATCTCCTGCATGAACATGAACCTCTCGCACATCCTCGTCGTGGAGGACGATGAGGGCGTCGCGCAACTCGAACGCCGACGGCTCGAGCGCGCAGGGTACCAGGTGGTGACGGCGCGCACCACGGTCGAGGCGCTCCAACGCCTCCAGCAGGGCCCCGTCTCGCTCATGCTGCTCGACTACCACCTGCCCGGGGAGATCGACGGGCTGCGCTTCCACGAACGGCTCCGACAGCTCGGGCACGATCTGCCGGTGATCCTGGTCACCGGCCGGAGCGACGAAGGCACGGCGATTCGTGCATTGCGCGCGGGCGTCCGCGACTTCGTCACAAAGAGCGCCGAGTACATCGAGTACCTCCCGGAGGCGGTGTCGCGCGTGCTGTCGCAGGTGCGTACCGAGCAGCAGCTCGCCGAATCGGAGGCACGCCTTGCCAGCCTCATCGCCTCTGCCGAGGACGCGTTCCTCGTCGCGGAGGCCGCCGGGCGTATCGCGATGCTCAACCCGTCGGCCGAACGCGCGTTCCGGGTGGCAGAGCGGCAGGCGGTCGGGCGCGGCCTCCTCGAGTTCTGCGACGTGCGTCGCGAGGGCGAGCAGTATGTGCTCGGGCCGGAAGGGCAGCGTGACGACGGGTCGCGGTTTCCGGTGGAGGGCACGGTCTCGCGGGTGGCCGTGCCGGGACGCGAGTTCCTGACGGTCATCCTGCGCGACGTCAGTGCCCGGCGCGCGACGGAAGAGCGCGAGCGGAAGCTCGAGGCGCAGCTGCGGCACGCCCAGCGCATGGACGCGATCGGGCGGCTCGCCGGCGGCGTGGCGCACGACTTCAACAACCTGCTCACGGTGATCTCCGGCTACAGCGAGCTGCTGCTCCACGAAATGGCGCCCGACGATCCGCATCGTGAAGCCGTGCTGGCGATGCGCGACACGGGCGAGCGCGCGGCGGCCCTCACGTCACAGCTGCTGGCGTTCAGCCGCTCCCAGGTGGTGAGCGCGTCGAGAATCGATCTCGGCGTGGTGGTCGGCGACTTCGCGCGCCTGCTGCGGCGCCTGATCGGCGACGACATCGAGTTCGTGCTGCGCCTCGCGGGCGAGTCCTCGCCCGTGTTCGCCGACGCGCGGCAACTGGAACAGGTGGTGATGAACCTCGTCGTCAACGCGCGCGACGCCATGCCGGACGGCGGCACGCTCGTGATCGAGACCGACGAGGTGACGTTCGACGAGGCGGAGGGACTGCCCGCACCCGCGGGCCTGCCGCCGGGCCGCTACGTGCGGATGTCGGTGAGCGACACGGGGACCGGCATGACCGAGGAGGTGCGTGCCCGGATCTTCGAGCCGTTCTTCACGACGAAGGCGTCCGGCAAGGGCACCGGTCTCGGGTTGTCCACCGTCTACGGCATCGTCACGCAGGCCCGCGGGCACGTGGACGTCTACACCGAGCCCGGGCAGGGCAGCGTGTTCCGCGTGTACCTGCCGTGGGCGGGCGACAAGCAAGACGGGGCGGGCGAGCGGCGGACGACCGTCGCCAATCCCAGGGGCACCGAGCACGTGCTCGTCGTCGAGGACGATCCCGCCGTGCGCGACATCATCGTCCACGTGCTGACCACGCACGGCTATCGGGTCCACGCGGAGGCCAGCGGCGCGGCCGCAGCCATGCACGTGGAGTCGGGGGCACCGGTGGACCTCGTGGTGTCGGACGTGATGATGCCCGGCATGTCCGGGCCGGTCCTCGTCGAGAACATCCGCCGGCTCCGCCCGTACGTGCGCGTGCTGTTCCTCTCCGGCTACACCGAGGAAGGGAGCGCGCGATCGGGCCTGCGGCCGGCGCACGTGGCCTACCTGCAGAAGCCGTTCTCGTTCAGCGCGCTGCTGACGAAGACGCGCGAGGTGCTGCAGGAGCCGCCGCTCCGGTGAGGCCGGCGAACAGGCGGTCGTACTTGGCCAGGATCACGTCCCAGCGGTAGTTGGCCTGCACGTACGCCCGCCCGTGCCGCCCCATGGCGGCGCGCAGCTTCTCGTCGGCCATCAGCAGCGACAGGGCTTCGACGAACTCGTCGCGGTCGGCGTAATACAGGCCGGCGTTGCTGCGCCGGCAGTGCTCGACGAGCACCTCCGCGCGCGCGTTGCACAGCACCGCCGTGCCCATCGCCATGGCTTCGAGCGCGAGCAGCGACAGGCTCTCCAGCGGCGACGGCACGATCACGACGTCCGCGGCGTCGAGCGCCTGCAGGCGCTCGGCCTCGGGGAGCATGCCGGCAAAGCGGATCCACGGGGTTTCGGGAATGGGCATCAGCTTGGCGCCCATGAGCGCCAGCGTCGCGGTGCCGCCGGCCTGACGGTAGGAGCCGAAGTACTCGAAGAGCTCCTCGCAGCCCTTGCCCGGGTCGATGCGTCCGCCGTAGAGCGCCAGCGGCCCGAACAGGCGATGCCGGCGACGGAACATCTCGCCGATGCTGCGGCGTCGATCCGGTGCCGTGCGGTGCGGCCGCGGTCCACGCCCACGCCGACCGCGCGCCACGTCGTCCTTCTGCGTGCGCTCGCCGGCCTCATCGGCCTCCGAGGGCACGAGCGGACCTTCGAGGGGCGCATCCACGCCCCGCCGGGGCTTGCCGGGTCCGTGGACGTCGAGCAGGTCGACGCCGCAGCCGACGGTCTCGTCGACGATCGTGCGGATGTCGAACGTCCGCATCAGGAACGCCTTCTCGCTCTCGGTGTTGAACGCGACGGCGCGCGCCGACGCGAACAGGTCGCGGTAGATTCCGAGGTGAATCGCCGGCTCGTCGTGCGCGGTCGGCACGAGGATGCTCTTCTCCGGCGCGATCTGCATGCCGAGCACCGTCGGGGCATACAGGTAGGTGAAGAAGATCACGACGTCGTAATGCTGCTGATGCTTCCGCAGGTACTCGAGCAGCGCCGGGCACCAGGGCCCCTGCTCCTCGAGCCAGCGCATCTCGTCCTCTCGCGAGTGCTCGTAGTTGAAGATCCAGTCCGACAGCGTGTTGAACGCCTGCAGGTCGCGCGTGCGCGCGTTGGGGAAGCGCCGCACGTTGACGCCGCGGATCCGGTCGGATCCTTCGGGGTACTCGTTCTCCCAGGTCGTGTACTCGCGGGCGCAGGTGGTGAGCACGTCCACCGTGTGCCGCTGGGCCATGCGCTCGGCGACGAGCCGGCAGTGGTACTCGGACCCACCGAGGATCTCCGTGCCGTAGCGCTGGATGACGAAGGCGATCTTCACGAGGGCATCCTGTGGTGATCGGGATCAGACGAAGGGGGCCAGCAGCGCGTCGAGGTGCGCCTGCAGGCGCGTGTCGCTGAACGCCTCGAGGCGCGCGTACTGCCCGCGGATGATGTCGGCGCGCAGCCGGTCGTCGTAGGTGAGCCGCCCCATGAGCTCGGCGGCGAGTTCGAGGTCCTTGGGCGTGAACACGACGCCCGCCCCTCCCATCGTCTCCGGCACTGCCGCGGCGCCGTAGGCGAGCACCGGGACGCCGGCCGCCATCGCCTCGAGGAGGGGGACGCAGAACCCCTCGTGCTCGCTGAGCGACACGTAGACGCTGGCGTACCGGTAGAACGCCGCGAGATCCGCGTTGGGCACGGGCCCGGTGAACCAGAACCGGTCGGCGGGCATCTGGTAGCGCTCCATCAACGCGCGGATCGTCGCGTAATAGGACGGCACCGCGTCGTGACGCCCGACGAAGACGAACCGGTACCGGCTGTCCACGTAGCGCTTGTAGTGCTCGGCCAGCCGGATGTGATCGTCGATCTTCTTGTTGGGCGCGATCCGCCCGACGAACAGGAAGTTTATCAGCCCGTCGGCGAGCACCTTCTCGAGCGCCGGCCGGCGCGGCGCGTCGGTGATCCGCCCGAGATCGACCGCGATGGGCATGACGCCGGTCGGGGCGAACCCGAGGGCGTCGAGTTCCTCGCGGTTGTAGCTCGAGTCGCCGAGCGCCAGGTCGACATGGCCCACGAGCGTGGCGAGCTCCTGCCGGCCGATCAGCGCCAGGCGGTAGATGTCGGGCGCGTAGTCGGCAAAGAAGTGCGCCGGCGTGATGTTGTGGTACTGCAGGACGCGACCGCCGGGGAGCGTCGCGAACGCCTGCGTCATCGGCGAGGGCAGCGCGAAGTGGAAGATCGTGACGTCGCCGCGTCGCGCTTCCGGGTCGTCGAACCGCCGCACCTCGTGCCGCAGGTCGTCGTCGACCGTGAGCGCGAAGATCTCAGAGGCGTGCCCGCGCGCCCGCAGCAGGTCGCGAACGCGGCGGGCCGAGTCGCCGATCGCGTCGCCCTTGTGCGCGGCCGGCACCCACTGGTGCACGCTGAGCATCACGCCCCGGGTTCCGTGTGCCGGGTGCCGGGTACGCCAACTCCGTCATCAGGCGTTATCGCTCGGGCCTGCCCCGCCGAAGTCGGGGTGGACCTCGCAGGGCCTTGCCCCGCCGAAGCGGCGTCGTTTGCCGCGAAGGCGGGTAACGCCCTCAGCGCCGACGGCCGGTACTGGCGCACTTCCTCGAGCTGCTCCTGCAGCTCGAACTGGTCCCAGAAGTCGAAGGGCACGCGCGGCGCCTCGCCCGGCGGCGCGGCAAGGGCCCGATCGACGAAGCGCAGGAGCGTGCCGTCGAAGTCCTGCGCGGCCAGGCGATCGAGTGCGGCGTCCTGCGCGGCGAGGATGCGCTCGACCAGGTCCTCGTCGTCGAGAATCGCCTGCATCAGCGACGCCACGTAGTCGGGATTCTTCGACTCGTAGAGCACGCCTCCGCCATCCATCGTTGACGGCACGGCGGTCGCGGCGTACGCCAGCACGGGCACGCGCTTGTGGAAGGCCTCCATCAGGGGCACGCAGAAGCCTTCGTGCTCGCTTGCGCACAGGAACAGGTCGGCGACGTCGTAGAACGCCGACAGTTCCTCGTTGCTGACGTGCCCCATGAAGAACACGTCGGGCACTTTCAGCGTGGCGACCAGCTGCTGCAGCATCGCGAAGTAGAGATCGAAGCCGCCGTAGGAGCCAACCAGCAGCAGGCGCGATCGCGGGTTGCAGCGCGTCTTGTACGCGTGGAAGAACCGGATCAGGTCGTCGATCTTCTTGTTCGGGATCATCCGGCCGACGAACAGGATGTTCGTCCAGCCGTCGTCGAAGCTCTCGGCGATGGTGCCGCGGGCCGTCGTCGCCAGGTGCGTGAAACTGGGCACGACCGGAAGCACACCGGTATGCGGGAAGCCGGCCGCGACGAGTTCCTCGGTGTTGAAGGCCGAGTCTCCGAGCGCGAGGACGCAGCGATCGCGATAGGCGC
>JAEYZV010000249.1 GCA_023427865.1 Acidobacteriota bacterium | reverse complement strand
GTGCAGTTCGTAGCGGTACGCATCGGCCAGGGCCTCGAGCGCGTACTTGCTCGCGCAGTACGGCGCCAGCCCGGGTACCGTCAGGCGCCCGGCTGCCGAGCTCATGTGCATCAGCACGCCGCTACCCCGCGCGCGCATCGAGGGCAGGACCGCCCGGTTCACGCGCACGCACCCATTCACGTTGACGTCGTACACGTGCGCGAACGCTTCGGGCGTGAACGCCTCCGTGAGTCCGATGCTGACGATGCCCGCGTTGTTGACGACGACGTCGAGGTGACCCGCCCGGCCGAGCGCGTCCCGGACGGCTGCATCGACCGACGCCTCGTCGGTCCCGTCCAGGTCGAGCACCTCGAGTGGCGCGCCGTCGCGGGCCAGCGTTTCCAGGGCGGTGCGCGCCGCCGCGTTGCGATGGCTGCTGTCGCGCATCGTCGCGAACACGCGATGCCCGCGGCCAGCCAGCTGCACCGCGATCTCGAAGCCGAAGCCGCTGCTCGTGCCGGTGATGAGTACGTGTGCCATGTGCATGCCCTCCGCGAACGTACGTCAGTCCCTCGGGGCGACACCCATCGCCCACTGCAGGGTTGCCGTGTCGATGTACTGCTGGAAGTGGGTCAGCCGCCCGTCACGGATGCGCAGCACGTGGCAGACCTGACCGTCCAGGCTGCGGCCGGTCGGCTTGTACGTGCCGGAGTAGCGCCCCTCCATCACGACCCCGTCCGCCGTCGGCGTGATTCGTTCCGTGTGGATGGCAAACGCGTCCCACTCCTCGCCGATGCGCGCAAACAACTCGGTGAGGATCATCTGCGGGCCTACCCACGGGGACCCGTCGGGGCGGTACGGGTTACCGTCCGCCTCCCGGAACTCTATGGCCGGGTCGAACAGCGCCAGCACGGCCGGGATGTCGCCGCGGCCGAAGGCCGAGTAGAGATCCGTCGCCACGCGCACGGCGTCGTTGGCGGCAGGGGTGACAGCGCGGACCGAGTCCGCAGCATCGGTGCTCATGGTGCCTCCTGGAGTGAGATGGCGGAGTGTCACACTCCTGCCCCGCTCACGTCCTTCGCAAACCCTTACAATGTGTTTCGTTCGAGGCAGATCACGTGGCCCACGCACCTGGCTCGCCCGGGCAGTACGCCTTCGACCGCTTCAGGCTCGCGGCCGACGCGTCATTGCTCCTCGAGGGCGATGCCCGCGTGGCACTGCCCCCCAAGGTGCTGCATACCCTGCGCGTGCTCCTCGAACGTGCCGGCCAGGTCGTGTCGAAGGAGGAGCTCATGCGGGCGGTGTGGCCCGACACCTTCGTCGAGGAGACCGGCCTCACGCGCAACGTCTCGCTGCTGCGCCGCGCGCTGGGCGACCTGGGCGAGCGACTGATCGTCACGGTCCCGCGCGTCGGTTACCGGTTCACGGCCCCCGTGCGGCTCGTGCAAGGCGAAGCACCGCTCGCGGGCGAGGGCCTGCCAGTGTTCGTCGGCCGGAACCACGAACTCGAACACCTGCACCAGGCGCTGGACCGCTGCCGCGCCGGGCGCGGGGGCATTGTCGGCGTCGCGGGCGAGCCTGGCATCGGCAAGACCACGCTGGCGATGCACTTCGTCGCGAGCGCGTGCCTCGGCTGCCTCGTCGGCGTCGGCCGGTCGTCGGAGTCGTCCGGTCCGATAGAACCGCACCTGCCCGTACTCGAAGCACTGGATCGACTTGCCGCATCGACGCCGGTACCGCGCACCCTGCTCGCGCTGGCGCCGACATGGGCCACTCATGTCCGGCACACGAGGGCCGAATCGGTCGCGCTTCCGCGCGCCGACACCCCCGAACGGCTGCTACGCGAACTCACGCAATTTCTTGCCGAGATTTCACGCGCGCAGCCGGTCGTGCTGCTGTTGGACGACCTCCACTGGGCCGACACCGCTACGGCCGACGTCATCGCGCACCTGGCACATCGGGTCGGCGACATGAGAGTCCTCATCCTGCTCCTCTATCGCGATCGCGCCCTTCGGCAGGCCGGATCCTCGTTCGCGAGGGTCAGGGACGAGTTGCGCGGGAAGAAGCTGCTGCACGAATTGCACCTGCCTCTCCTCACGCGGGAAGACGTGGAGCGCTACGTCGCGGCCACGAGCGCGCCGGGCGTCGCCGCCGGCGTCAGCGACCGTGTGTTCGCGCGCAGCGAGGGCAACCCGCTGTTCATGTCGGCCCTGCTGGCGTACCTGAGCGGCAGTGCATCCGACACGCCGTCGACGCAGGCCACGACCGTCCCCGAATCGCTCCGGGGCTTGATCGCGAGGTTGTTCGACGAGTTGGACGATGTCGAACGGGACGTGCTCGATACCGCGGCAACCGAGGGCATGGAGTTCGATGCGCACGTGGTGGCGGCGGCTCTCGGCAAGGACGTCCTCGCCGTCGAAGACGTCCTCGAGCAAATGGAGCAGGTACACGGCCTCGTCGTCCGGCAGATGAATGCGTTACCGGGTGAAAGCCACGACGGCGTCGGGTACCGATTCCGCCACGTGCTCTACCAGGCGGCGCTGCTCGAGCGACTGCCTCCGTCGCGGAGAGCCTCCCTGGCACGACGCGTGGCCGACGCCCTGCTCGCCCGCAGCACGGAGGCGCGACCCGTGGCCGGCAAGGCAGCGCTCCTCCTCGAACTCGCCCGCGCCTACGGGCCGGCGGCGGAACGCTTCGTGGAGGCATCCAGGCATGCGGCAGACCTGCTCGCGTTCAGCGACGCCTACGAACTCGCCGTTCGTGCGATGCGATGCGTGGAACGCGCCGTCGATCTCCACCCGCCCGAGCGCGACCGCATCGAGCTGCTCGTGACGCTCGCCCAGCTCGGGCCACTCAGCTCGCTGCGCGGCTTCGGCCACCCGGCCGTCGAGGCCCTGGCCAACCGCGCGTCGTCACTGGCGGCGCAACTGCAGGATCGGCAAGCGACTGCGCTGGCGCTCGGGATGACGTGTTACGTGCGGCTCGTGCGCGCCGAATGCACGTCCGCACGCGACGCCGCACGCCAACTCGCGGCACTCGCCGCGGACGCGGGCCAGGAAGCGCTTCTCGTCAATGCCCACGTACAGGCGCAGATTGCCTGTCACCACCTCGGACACTTCGCCGACGCCGACACGCACGCGGCCGAAGTGATGCGCGGCGGCCTGCGGCTGCAGCCGCACGAGCGCTTCATGAATGTCTTCGACCCCCTGGTAGCCTCGCTCGCCGAGTCGTCGCGAAACGCCTGGATTACCGGACGTCTCGCACGTGCGGCCCGCCTTGCCGAAGAAGCCGTGGCCACGGGTTCCGAGGTCGGCCACCCCGAATCGCTGGCGTTCGCGTGGCTCTTCCACGCCTGGCTGTACGGGTACCGTCGCGACTGGCGCACCTGCGTGCAATCGGCCGACACGGGACTGGCCGTGGCCCGCCACGCCGGCGCGGTCCAGACGTTGGCGTGGAACCGCTGTGTCCGCGGGTGGGGCCGTGCACACACGGGCGACCCCGAAGGTGGCCGGCAGGAACTGGAGGAAGGCATCGCCCTGAGCCAGTCGATCATGGGCGAGGTGGCCATGCCGCAGTTCAGGGCGATGATGACCGAGGTGCTGCTCCTGCGCGCCGACCGCGAGCAGGCCCGCGAGTGGATTCAGGACGCGCTGGCAGCGGCCGAACACCAGGACGACGGGTACTTCGCCGCCGAGGTGCACCGGCTCGCGGCGCTGACCGGCACACCGGGGCCGCGCCGACTCTCACCGGCGCAACACCTGGCACGGGCGTTGGCGGTGGCTCGAGCCCAGGGAGCGGCGTTCTTCGAAGTGCGTGCGGCACTCACTGCGTACCGCCTCGGCCACGACGCGTCGGCGATGCGCGACGCGCTCGCGCGCGTCAGCGAACCCGAGCCCTGGCCCGATATCCGCGACGCACACGAGCACGTCTCCTGAAATCCGAACGACTTTCACCGCGGAGATCGCCGGCGTGGCGCGAGCGCCTGCCCGCCCTCGTTACTGATCGCTGTCGGCGGGCTTGCCGGCCGGTGCCAGTGCCGTGTCGACCGTCCAGTCGCCGATCTGCTCGCCGAGCCGGTAGCCACTGTCGACAGCCGACCGGAAGTGGATGCCGGCAAGCATCCGCGACGCGCCGTTCTCACGCGCGGCCTGCGACAGGCAGTGGAACTGTCGCCGGATGCCGGCATACGGGGCGCCGCTCTCCATGGAGAACGATACGAAGTCGGTGCCGAGCAGGCGCTCCATCGTGCGCGCGGCCGCCGCCCCGAGCACCGTGTGCGTGGACGGGTGATCCGGCACCGGCGGCGTCGGCAGGAAGCTGAGCCACGCCGAGTCGCCTGCCGCGCGGATCGCGGTGACCGGGCGCCAGAACCGGTAGTGGTACTTGCCCTCGAATCCGGCGATGAAACCGTCGGCCATCGCGACGTTCACCAGCGCGTAGAACCGCGCCCGCTCCCAGGTGTCCATGCGCCGCGCAGCGACGATCTCGCGTGCCACGCGATTCCAGCCCTGCGTCGAGTTCTCGTACCAGTACTTCGCAATCGTGCTCTGCTCCTCCGTGCGGACGCTGTCCTCGGCAGCCCCGAGCCGCCGGATCTCGGCAACCTCTGCCCGCGCACGGGCGCTGTCGGGCGCCGGCGGCGGCTCCGGTCGGAACTGCGCCGAGGACGTGAGCGCGAACGGCGTGAGGCTGCCCCAGTGCGCAAACAGCGCCGGTGTGAGGTCGGGTGGCGTCGGACGGTAGTC
The DNA here is from genome assembly GCA_023427865.1 of Acidobacteriota bacterium. Classification (GTDB taxonomy): domain Bacteria; phylum Acidobacteriota; class Vicinamibacteria; order Vicinamibacterales; family Vicinamibacteraceae; genus Luteitalea. Next base: position 293 of record JAEYZV010000249.1, on the reverse strand, counting down.
GCCCGGCACGTCACGCGGCTCGTACACGACGCGGCGGTCGGCGCCATCGGTGGCACGCGCGGCGAGCACCGCCCGCGCCGCCGCACGCCCGACGGCGATACCGGCATCGCGTGCCGCGACGTCGCGCTCGTTGGCGATTGCCTTCTCGAAGCTCGCCACGTAGGCCGTGCGGTACGTGGGCAACAACGTCGTCAGGACCTCCTGCGCCGCGGCGGCCACCGCGGCATTCACCGAGGCACCGGCGACGGGCGTCTCCGTGAACGCGAACGGCTCGTAGCGACGCACCACCGCGT
>JAEYZV010000240.1 GCA_023427865.1 Acidobacteriota bacterium | reverse complement strand
GAGGAACGACGCCGGCACCGCGCGCAGCGGCTCGAGGCGATGGGCCCAGTACGGGCTCGCGATGCGCGCATCCTGCCGGCCAGGCACCAGCGGGGGCGGCACGTCGGCCAGCTTGGACAGCAACACGTCGGCAAACCCGAGCCGGACACCCATGCCCCATGGATCGGCCCGAGGGCCATTCTCTTGAACGGGGCGCCGGCTGTTCGGTGCAGGCGGCAGGTGGTACGCCTGCGGTCCCGTGCCCGCCCGGCGCGTGATCTATGCTTCGGCATGCGTTTCGCTTTCGTCGCCGGTCTCTGCGCGTGTGCGGCCGTCGTGCTCGCACCGCCGGCCGCCGCCCAGACGACGCCGGTCCCGCCCAGTACGTTCGTGAGCAAGGTGGGCTCGCTGGCATCACCGCCACCTCACCTGGACCCCGTGCCGCTGCCCTCTCAACTCCAGTGGCAGCGCATGGAGTTCAACGCGTTCGTGCACTTCGGGCCGAACGCGTTCACCGGCGCGGAGTGGGGCACCGGCCGCGAGCAGCCCACGATCTTCAATCCGAAGGAACTCGACGCACGGCAGTGGGTGCGCGCTTTCAAGGCCGCCGGGATGAAGGGCGTCGTGGTCACCGCGAAGCACCACGACGGGTTCTGCCTGTGGCCGTCGAAGGACTCGACGCACACGGTGGCCGCGAGCCCGTGGCGCGGCGGCAAGGGCGATCTGCTGCGGGAGCTGTCCGATGCCGCGCGCGCCGAGGGCCTGAAGTTCGGCGTGTACCTCTCCCCCTGGGACCGCAACCACCCGCAGTACGGCACGCCCGAGTACAACGACGTCTTCGTGCGCATGCTCGAGGACGTACTCTCCAACTACGGTGAGATCTTCGAAGTGTGGTTCGACGGCGCCAACGGCGAGGGCCCCAACGGCAAGCGGCAGGTGTACGACTGGCCGCGCTTCCACGAGGTCGTGCGCCGCCTGCAGCCCAGCGCGGTGATCTTCAGCGACGCAGGCCCGGGCATCCGCTGGATCGGCAACGAGCGGGGCGAGGCGCCCATCACCAACTGGGCGAACTTCGACCGTGACCGCTACGAGCCGGGCACGCCGTTCAGCATGGACCTGCCCGAGGGATCGGAGCTCGGACGCTGGTACGTGCCGGGCGAGTGCGACGTGTCGATCCGGCCAGGCTGGTTCTGGCGCGCCAGCGAGAACGGACGCGTGAAGTCGCCGCGCGCGCTGCTGCGCCTGTACGAGGCGTCGGTGGGCCGCAACTGCACGCTGCTGCTCAACGTGCCTCCCGACGAGCGCGGCCTGGTCCATGAGAACGACGTCGAGGCGCTCGCCGGCATGCGCGCACTCGTCGATCGCATCTACGGCGCGTCGCTCGTGTCGGCGAGTGCCACGGTCACGGCCAGCAGCACGCGCGAGAACGAGCGCGGGTTCCGGCCCGAGCTCGTGCTCGACGCGAACCTCGACTCGTTCTGGGCGCCGGCCGGCGAAGCGAGGGCCGGCAGTTTCATCGTCGACCTCGGCGCGCCGGTCGCGTTCGACCGGGTCCGGCTGCAGGAGTACATCGCCCGCGGCCAGCGCGTGTCGCTCTTCGAGATCGAAGTGGACACGGACGGTCGCTGGACGCGCCTTGCCACCGGCACCACGATTGGCCACGCCCGCATCGTCGCCGTGCCCGCCACTACGACGAGACGCGTGCGTGTGACGATCCACGACGCGCGCGGCGTGCCGATGATTGCGTCGTTCTCGCTGCACGACACTTCGCGCGCCAGGGATGTCGCGCGGGAGGCGGTGCCCGCTCATTGAATGGTTTGTCGGAGCAGACGAGACGGTCGGGACGCAGACGGGCCGCTCGGGACGCAGACGGACCGCTCGGGACGCAGACGGACCGCTCGGGACGCAGACGGACCGCTGGGACAGCGGTCCCTACCGGACGCATATGAACAGACGACAACTCTTGCAGTCGATTGCCGCGGCGCCCGTTGCCGCAACACTCGCGGCGCGCACCGTCGCTGCCGCTGCTCAACCCGAGAGTGCCGGAGGCGCCGCCGATCACGTGGTCGTCATCTCGCTCGATGGCGTGCGGACGCAGGAGATGTTCGGCGGCCTCGACACGACGATCCTGCAGGCCGTGCTCGGGCCGAAGCGCAAGGCCGAGGAGCACGCGCTGCACAAGCGGTTCTGGCGGGAGACGCGCGAGGCACGGCGGGAGGCGCTCATGCCGTTCCTCTGGGGGACGTTCCTGAAACAGCACGCGTCGATCGTCGGCGACCGCGAGTCTGGCAGCGTGATGACGCTCGGCAACACGATGCGTTTCAGCTATCCGGGCTATGCCGAGCTGATGACCGGGGCGCCGCACGACGATGCGATCACGAGCAACGACAACAGGCGGTACCCGTTCGAGACGGTGCTGCAGTTCCTGCGCCGAGAGTTCGCGCTGCCTCGGGAAGGCGTCGCGTGTTTCGGGTCGTGGAACGTGTTCGAGTCGATCCCCTCGTCCAAAGACGGCGACGTGTTCATCAATGCCGGCTACCAGGACTACCCGACGGCCGACCCGCGGCTGCAGGCGCTCAACGTCGCTCAGCACGTCACGGTGCCCGTGTGGGACTCGGCACGCTACGACCACTACACGTGGCAGTTCGCACTCGACCATCTGCAGCGGCACCGGCCCAAGGCGCTGTGGATTGCACTCGACGAAACCGATGACTGGTCGCACAACGGCTCGTACGTGCGGGTGATCGAGTACCTGCACCGGTTCGATGGCTGGCTCGAGGCGTTGTGGAAGACGCTGCAGGCAACGGCGCCGTTCGCAGGGCGCACGGCGATCATGCTCGTCACCGATCACGGACGCGGCAACGGGCCCGAGGACTGGCGCAGCCACGGCAAGGACGTCGAGGGCGCGCAGTACGTGTGGGCGATCGTCGCCGCGCCACACTGGCGCGCAAGGGGCGTGTGGAAGGC
>JAEYZV010000479.1 GCA_023427865.1 Acidobacteriota bacterium | reverse complement strand
ACGCCGCGCGACCCGCGGTTCGTCCGCGCCCGCGACGGTGGCGCGCGCGCCAGGCCGTCGTGGCGCGTACGTGCGTGGGCGGTGGCGCGCGTGGCGGCACTGTCGCTGGCGTTGCTCGGGTCCGGATGGTACGTGCAGCACGTGATGACGAGCGGCGACGCGTTCGAGGTGCGCGACATCCGCAGCGTCGGCACGAAGCGGCTGTCGGACGGCGAGATTGCCGCGCTGCTGCACGGGCTTCGCGGCCGCAACATCGTCACGACCGATCTCGAGGAATGGCGCACACGCCTGCTGGCCTCGCCGTGGGTGCGCGAGGCGAGCCTGCGACGGGCGCTGCCAGGGACGATCGAGGTGCGGATCGAGGAGCGTGCGCCGATGGCCGTCGCGCTCGCGGGCGAAGTGCTGTGGCTGATCGACGAGCAGGGTGCCGTGGTCGACGAGTTCGGCCCGAGGTACGGCGCGCTCGACCTGCCGATCGTCGCGGGACTGATCGGCGACACGGAACAGGATGCTGCGCCCGACGCCGCCCGCGTCGCACGGGTGTCCGCTGCGCTGCAGTCGCTGCGCGAGGCAGGCCTGCTCTGGCGTGTCTCGCAGATCGACGTGAGCGACGAGCGAAACGTCTCGATCCTGCTCAACGACGATCCGGTGCGGCTCTACGTCGGCGACGGGAAGTTCGCCGAGCGCGTGCAGGCGTACCTGGACATGGATGAACGACTCGCCCGGATGGTCGAGGAGGTCGAGTCGGTGGACCTGCGGTTCGACAACCGCGTGTATGTGCGCCCGCGCAAGCCGGGCGTGACCTTCGCGTCCCTCACGCCGGAGCCCGAGGCGGGCACGGTCGAGGAGGCGCTGGCCGACACAGGGGATGAGGATGGCGATGGGCAGTGAACTGTGGCCTTGCGGGGGAGGACACCGTGGCTCGTAACGAACGCTACCTGGTGGGACTCGACGTCGGTACCACGAAGGTGGCCGCGATCGTCGGCGAGGTCACCGACGATGGTGGCGTCGAGATCATCGGCATCGGCACGGCCGATGCCAAGGGCATCCGCCGCGGCGCGGTGGTCAACCTCGAGGAGGCCGTCGAGTCGATAAAGAAGTCGATCGAGGAGGCCGAGCTCACCGCCGGCATCGAGATCGACTCGGTCTACCTGACGCTGTCGGGCGCCCACATCAAGGGCTTCAACAGCCGCGGCGTCGTCGCCGTGTCGGGCAAGACGCGCGAGATCACGCGTGACGACGTCAAGCGGGCGCTCGACGCGGCCAAGGCGTTCGCGCTGCCCAACGGCCGCGAGATCCTGCACGTGCTGCCACAGGATTTCGCGGTCGACGACGAAGAGGGGATCGCCGATCCCGTCGGCATGACCGGATCGCGCCTCGACGTCAACGTGCACATCGTGACCGGCGGCGCCGCGTCGATGCAGAACCTCGTGGCCTGCGTCAATCGCGCCGGCGTCGCCGTCGTGGACACGGTGCTCGAGCAGATCGCCGCTGCCGAGGCCGTGCTCACGCCGGACGAACGCGAGCTCGGCGTGGCGCTCGTGGACATCGGCGGCGGCACGACGGACTTCGCGATCTTCGAACGCGGCAGCCTCTGGCACACGGGGGTGGTGGCCATCGGCGGCGACCATTTCACCAACGACATCGCCGTCGGCCTGCGAACGCCGGTGCCCGACGCCGAGAAGCTGAAGCGCCGGTGCGGCTGCGCACTCAACTCCATGGTCGGCGAGGACGAGACCATGGAGGTGGCAAGCGTCGGCGGGCGGCGACCGCGCGTCATGTCGCGGCGCATCCTGTCGCAGATCCTGCAGCCGCGGGCCGAGCAGGTGTTCCACATGCTGTGGGACGAGATCGACAAGGCCGGCTGCAGCAACTCCCTGCATTCGGGGATCGTGCTCACCGGCGGCGGCGCGTGCCTGGACGGCATGGCCGAGATCGCCGAACAGATCTTCGACCTCCCGGTGCGCCGCGGCGTGCCGGCGGGCGCATCCGGGCTCGGCGACCAGGCCAGCAGCCCGATCTATGCGACGGCCGTCGGCGCCGTCATGTATGCGAGCCGGAACCGACCGGCGGTGCCCCAGAGGGCCCTCAAGGGCTTCGGGCGCGTCGCGGAGATGGTCAGCTCGATGTTTCGCGAGTTCTTCATCGGCCGGTGAACGGCAGCAAGGGGGCGGGGGAGGCATGCACATCAACGACACGGACGGCCAGGGCCGACGACGCAACGGGATCATGACGGACGAGCAGGCGCTGCGGCTCACGCTCGACACGGAAGTGCGAGCGGGCGCACGCATCAAGGTCGTGGGTGTCGGCGGCGGCGGCAGCAATGCCGTCAATCGCATGGTGCGCTCCGGCCTGTCGGGCGTCGAGTTCATCGTCGCCAACACGGACCTGCAGGCGCTGCAGCAGAGCCCGGCGTCCACGAAGATCCAGATCGGCGGCAAGCTGACCAAGGGGCTCGGCGCAGGTGCGGATCCCAACGTCGGGCGCAACGCCGCGCTCGAGGACACCGACAAGCTGATCGAGGTGCTCGACGGCGCCGACATGGTGTTTGTCACCACGGGGCTGGGCGGCGGCACCGGCACCGGCGCGGCGCCGGTGATTGCGAGCCTGGCGACCGAGCTCGGCGCACTCACGATTGCAGTGGTCACCAAGCCGTTCAAGTTCGAGGGAAAGCGGCGCGCGACGC
>JAEYZV010000169.1 GCA_023427865.1 Acidobacteriota bacterium | reverse complement strand
CGGCTACACACCGCCCGCCGGGCAAGGCCCCACGGCTACACACGGCCCGCCGGGCAAGGCCCCACGGCTACACACGGCTACACACCGGCCCTCGCGTCAAGGTCCGACGGCTACACACCGCCCGTCGCGTCAAGGTCCGACGGCCACACGCTGGCCGTACGTCGCCCCGGCTGCGGCGGGACCGCTGGCCCCACCGCACGTCACGCGGATGGTCGCGAGGTCACGCCCGTCAGCGGCAGACGATGTCGCCGTCGTCCACGGCGCGGCCGAGCAACGCGCCCGCACCAGCGCCGACGATCGTGCCGAGCGTCTTGGATCCCCCGGGCGCGATGACATGGCCGAGGACGCCGCCCGCGATGCCGCCGACGATGAGCCCGGTCGTGCCATCGTCGCGGCGGCAGTAGTAGAGGTTGTCGGACCCGCGGTAGATGCGGTCGTTCCTGCCCAGACGTCGCGGCCGGTAGCGGCGGTTGTCGTACCGGTAGTAGCGCGCGGCGTCCCAGTAGTCGTGGCGGGCTTCCCACCGGTCCCGTCGATCGGCGCGTCGATCCCACCGGTCTTCCCAGCGGTCCCGGCGGTCCTCGCGGCGGTCACGCCGATCGTCGCGCCGGTCGCGACGGTCTTCGTAACGGTCGCGGCGCCCCTGGTCGCCGGCCATCGCCGGCGCCGGTACGGCCGCGGCCAGCGCCGCGATGAGCGTCGCCGCGATTGCAGTCTTGATCCGGCTCACGTGAACCTTCCTTCCGGTCGGGGTCCCGAGCGACCCGACCAGCTGGAGTGCAAGCCGGGTGCCGGGCGTTTCCGCCGGCAGGCACGTGTTCCTTGGCGGCACTGTCCCCTCGCGTGGCCGCGTCCGCCCGCGATGCGGGCCCCGTGCGTACTCGCCAGGGTGCACGCGGTTCGGACTACGGGTACCATGCTCGCCCGCAGCAGCGACGCACGGAGGGCGCTGGTCGGCAGGCGTCGGGTCCTGCCCGACGCGCCCGGGCGTCCGGGCGAGATCAGGCCGCCGAGGCCGGGGACGGCGTGGGGCCGGCGGGCGCGGGCATTCGGCCCGACGCGGCGCGCGACGGGGTTGGCAGGTAAGCGGAACGGCGTCACACGTCGTTCGTCCTTACGGGATGGAGGGAGCCTCGCATGGGTGACGTGAAGTACGTGTGGCGCGGTGTCGCTGCGCTCATGTTGTCGTTGGTGGCGGCCACGGCATTCGGCCAGGCCGTCGCGACCGAGAAGCCGTACGAGCCGGTGAGCGGGCAGGAGGGCAAGGACGTCGTCTGGGTGCCGACGCCGCAGGCCACGGTGGACCTCATGCTGCAACTTGCCGCCGTCACGCCGAGGGACGTCGTCGTCGACCTCGGGTCCGGCAACGGCATCACGGTGATCACGGCGGCGAAGAAGGGCGCCACGGCGATGGGCGTCGAGTTCAACCCGGAGATGGTGGCGCTGGCGCGCCGCCTCGCCGCCGAGGCCGGCGTCTCGCACAAGGCGACGTTCGTCCAGGGCGATCTCTTCGAGGCGGACCTCTCGAAGGCGACGGTCATCACGCTGTTCCTGCTGACCGACATCAACCTCAGGCTGCGGCCGAAGCTGCTCGAGCTGAAGCCGGGCACGCGCATCGCCTCCAACTCGTTCGACATGGACGACTGGGAGCCCGACGCCCGCGAGACGTCCTCGCCGTGCTCGTCGTGGTGCACCGCGCTGATGTGGGTGGTGCCGGCCAAGGTGGACGGCACCTGGCAGATGGGTCAGCAGACGCTGACGCTTTCACAGCAGTACCAGCTGGTCTCGGGCACGCTCGGCTCGACGCCGGTCACGGCGGGACGGCTGAAGGGCGAGGAGATCACCTTCACCGTCGGCAGCCAGGTGTACACCGGCCGCGTCAACGGCAACCGCATGTCGGGCAACGGCTGGTCGGCCACACGAACGAAGTGACGGGCCGGTGGGGGCGCCTTCCCCGAGCGCGTCCCGGGCATCTCACTCGTGCCGATTCGACGTGGTCCGCCCCCCGGGCGCGTCCGGGCCGATGGGCACGGAACCGGCTGGCGCTGGCGGCAGGAAGCTCACCGCCGCCAGCCGCCACTGTCGATCGGCTGGGCCCGGCCAGATTGCCGCAAGGTCGAGCGTGTCCGGCGGCGGGACGCCGCCGACCTCGACACGGATGAAGCGGCCCGTTTCCCGGATGGCGACGTCGGCACCGGGATACAGCTGTTCCAGCCGCGCCTGCAGCCGCCGTGCATCGTCGTCGATGGCGCTGGACTCCAGACGCCGCGGCGCGCCGTCGATCAACTCGGCGGACGCCGTGCGCAAGGCCCTGATGCCGTCGCGCAGGATGCTGAACGAGATGATGCCGGCCGCCGTGGCGTCCGCCCACCAGAGCCCGAGACCGACGCCGAGCACGCCGGCGGCGCCCGCCAGCCCGGTCATCCAGTCGGCTTTCTGCATCATCGCGTCGGTGTGGAGCACCTTGTCCTGGAGCCGTTCGGCCAGCGGCAGCTTCCTGCGTGCGAGCAGGACGGGCACGATCGCCGAGTAGAGCAGCGCCCCGAGCATCAGCCATCCGCTCCAGATCGTGGTGCCCGCGATCCGGGTGGGCATGATGGTCACGTGCTCCTGCTTCACGAGCGTGCTGACGCTCCCGAACAGCAGGAACGCCCCCATGCCCGCCAGCGCGACGGCTGACACGAGGAACGCCGCGCTGTTCATGCGCAGGAATCCGTAAGGGAAGCTGGCACTCCGATCGCGGCCTTCGTAACGGAGCGCCACGAGGAAGACCGTGGCCGGCACGAGGCTGAGCACGTCTTCGAGCCACGCCGTCCGCATCGCCTGGCTCGACCCCATCGTCGCGCCCATGACCACGATCACGGAAGCCATCCAGCCGATGGTGGCCCAGGACAGGCGACGCGCGTCCCGCAGGTCGTCCTCGAGCGGCGCGGGCAGGCGGCCGATCATCGTGACCCACCCGTCAACGCGGTCACCTCCTCGAAGAGCACGGTGATCCACGCGTTCTCGCCGTTGCGGGCTGCAACGGTCAGCGCGATCGTGTGCCCGTCGCGCTCCTCCTCGGCGAGGGGCGGCAGCAGCGTGACCCGCGTGCCCCACGGCGTGTCGGACGACATGTCGCCGATGACGAGATCGAGGTCACCCTTCTCGAGTTCTTCCAGCAGGCGTTCGGCCGCTCCGTGCTCGATGCGCGGCTCCGCCCCGGTGCGCGACGCCAGTCGCGAGACGAGCACCGAGTGGTCGGCTGCCGCCGGGCCGTCAGGCCCGGGTGCGATCAGGCCCACGCGGAACGTCCGCTCCGTACGAATGCGATCGAGGGTGCCTTCGGGGTCGCGGGGAATGCCCTGGCACCCGATGGCGAGGAGCGCCAGGAGCGCCGTCGCCAGGCGCGTCGCCCGTCCCGGGCGGCGTACGTCGGTCATCGGGTCGGCCGCCACGATGGCGCCATCATCACACACGCGTGCGCAGCCACCACATGGGACGGCCTTCGTCGAGCGGCCGTCGGCCTTCGGCTGCGCGGGATCGAGCACAGCGCTCCGCGACTACGTAGGCGTCGGGCGCTCCCCGACGCGCAGCCCGCCCGGCGCCGCCCGGCGGCTACGTACGGTGAACGCGTGCGCC
>JAEYZV010000166.1 GCA_023427865.1 Acidobacteriota bacterium | reverse complement strand
CGGCTACACACTCGCGCGTCACGTTTTCGGGTCGGCTGGAGCTACCGGCGGCGGGCACGATCGATCTTCGACTTTATCGACGAGGGGTCGATGGACTCGAGGTCACCCGCCAGGGCGCGCTCCCAGGCGGCGATGGCGCCGCGCCTGTCGTCGAGCGCGAGCAGCACGTCGCCGAGATGGTCCTGGATGACCGAGTTCGTGCGGGAGATGCCGGCGGCCCGCTCGAGTTGCCGCCGCGCCTCGTCGAGTTTGCCCTGCTTGTAGAACGCCCACCCGAGGCTGTCGAGATACGAGCCGTTGTCCGGCTCGGCGACGAGCGCCTGCCGAATCATCGTGATCGCTTCGTCGAGTTGCGTCCCGTCCTCGACGAGCATGTACCCGAGATAGTTGAGTGTCGGCGCGTGGGCTGCGTCGACCGCCAGTGCTTTCCGGAACGCCACCTTCGCTTCGTCCCGTCGATGGAGGCGCTCGAGAATCGCGCCCTTCTGGAACCAGTAGACGACCTGGTCGCCGAAGGCGGGCTCCGACTCGGCGATCAGCGCGAGTGCCCTCTCGTCCTGCCCCGCGTCGGCAAGCGTCGTGGCGAGCGCCAGCATCGTCGAGGCATCGTCGGGCCGCTCCTTGCGTTCCGCCTCGAGGATCGTCACCGCCTCCCCCGCCCGTCCCGCGCCGATCAGTGCCTGCGCCAGCAAGCGGCCGATCTGCGCATCGTCGGGGCGGGCCGCCCGGATCTGCTGGCCGACCGACACCGCACGATCCCAGCGGCGGGCCATCACGAGCGTCTGCAGCAGGTACGCATCCATCGACGCACTGGGGCGCGCCGCCCGCGCCTTCTCCAGAACGGCGATCGCCGTGTCCGGCTGCCCGAGCGCCATGTGCGCGTTTGCCAGCCGCAGCGTCACGCCCGTGGCCGATTGCGGATTGGGAATCGACTGCTTCTCGACGAGCGGCGTGAGCACTTCCACGACCTTCGCGTGGTCGCCGCGGTCGGAGAACACCTGCGACAGCACGACGGGCCCTCGCACGTCGTCGGGCGCGATCTTCATCAACTCGCGGGCGGTGGCTTCGGCACCTTCACCATCGCCCATTTCGCGCTGCGTCTGCGCGAGGAGGTATCTCGCCTGCAGTTCCGTGGGACGCGCCTCGATGACCTGCTGCAGGACGCGCCGGGCCTCTTCCGGCCGATCGGCGCCGAGCAGCGCGGACGCCTGCCGCATCCGCAGCTCGATGGCGTTCGGGTTCTCCTGCGCGGCACGACCGTATGCGTCGGCGGCGTCACCGAAGCGGCGCGACTTCTCGAACAGCTCGGCCTGCAGCAGCCGTGCGCGAAGGAACCCGGGTTCGCCCGCGAGCACCTGCTCGAGCACCTGCAACGCCTCGGCGCGGCGATTCACCCGGTCGAGTGACTGGGCGAGCAGGACGCCAGCCTCCAGCGCGCCGTTCTCACGGTCGTACACGTTGCGGAACATCCGCACCGCATCGTCGGGCCGGTCGATTTGCAGGTACAGCCGTCCGAGCACCACCGGCACGTTGAGGTCGTACGACCGGCCGGGGAGCGCCTTCTCGAGATGAGCAATGGCGCGTTCGATCGCCGCCCGGTCCTCTTCGCGGGCGCCATCGCCCTGCATGGCCGTCGCCGGCACACTCAGCATCCCGAGCATCCAGTGCGCGTCGGCCCAGGACGGATCGATCGCGAGGGCACGCTCGGCCGTCTTGCGCGCGTCGTCGGGACGATCCTGCCGGGCGTACAACTGGGCGAGCTCGGTGAGGATGGCCGGGGACTCGTCGAGGCGGGCCGCCCGCTCGAAGGCGGCGATGGCCCCGGCCGTGTCGCCGGAGGATTCGAGACGCTGCGCCTCCAGGAACGCCTGGTACGCCGCGGCCCGGTCCACGGGAGGCGCCTGGGGCGGCGGCGCCGGTGCCGGCTGAGCCGCGAGCGCGAGCGCGATCAGGAGGGAGAAGAGCATGGATCGATTATCGTGCGCGTTTTCGATTGTGGTCTATAGTCGCGGCCGTGCGCGTGCTGTTGGTGCGACTGCGCCTCATCGGCGACGTGGTCTTCACGACGCCGGTCATCCGGGCGCTCCGCCGGGCCCTGCCGAGCGCACACCTCGCCTACCTGATCGAGCCGGCCGCGGCGCCCGTCGTCGGGCAGAACCCCGACCTGGACGAGGTGATCGTCGCGCCCCGCGCCCGGGGTTGGCAGCGCGTGCGTGACGACCTCCTTCTCGGCGCGCAGCTGCGGCGGCAGCGCTTCGACGTCGTGCTGGACATGCACAGCGGCCCGCGGGCCTCATGGCTCACGTGGCTGAGCCGCGCGCCCCGCCGGATCGGATTCGAGGTCCAGGCGCGCCGCTGGGTCTACACCGACCTCGTTGCGCGTCCACGGGAAATCCGGCCCCGGCACTCGGTCGAGAACCAGTGGGACATCCTCACGCCCCTGCTGCCGGACCTGCCGCCCCCGACGCGGGAGCACGACCCGGTGACTATGGTCCACGCGCCTCGAGCCGATAAGACGGTGGAGGACTGGATGCGTCGAGAGGGTCTCGATCAGCGGCACCAGCTGCTGGTCGTGCACGTCAGCGCGGGCAATGCGTTCCGGCGGTGGCCGCTGGCGTCGTTTGCCGAGCTGGCCGACCGGTTGACGGCAGGCAGGCCCAATCGTCGTATCATCCTCACGTCCGGTCCATCGGAGGCGGCGACCGCCGCCGAGGTGGTCCGAGC
>JAEYZV010000146.1 GCA_023427865.1 Acidobacteriota bacterium | reverse complement strand
CACACGCAACGACCTGGTCGACATCGTCCGGGTGCTGATCGACAAGCTGCCGCGCCTGCGGAAGGTGACGCTCAACACGACCGGGCTGACGCCGCATCGCGGCATCCCCATGCTCACCAAGATCGTGCAGATGTGTCATGAGCGCGGCGTGATCTTCAGCACCCGGGTGTCGGTGGACGGCGTCGGCGACATGCACAACGAGGTGCGTCGCGTGAAGCGCGGCTTCGACAAGGCCGAGCAGACCATCGCGGCCATGAAGGAGCTGCAGAAGTCCTATCCGTTCAACTTCGGCATCTCGACCACCATCTTCTCGATGAACCTGGACGATGCCGAGAACATCCTGGCGTGGGCCCGCCGCGAGAAGCTGGACATCGTGTTCAACATGGTGCGGTTCACCGAGGCCATGCTGGGCAACGCCGACCTGGCCAAGGACATCAAGCCGGTCAGCGCCGAGGAACAGCGGATGCGCGAGTTCTTCATGGACCGCGTGCGCCACGATCCCCTGCTCGACGGGCAGAACTACATCTACATGCACTACGCGGACATGATCGCCAACGGCTATCACCGCACCGCGCCGTGCCCGTTCCAGACCCAGGGCGTGATGCTCAACCCCGATGGCGGCATGTTCTTCTGCGAGAACAGCAACGTCGTGGGCAACGTGCTCGAGGAAGATCCCGAGAAGATCTACTTCAAGCAGGCCTCGCAGGAGCACCGCAACTACATCCGCGACGAGAAGTGCCCGAGCTGCCTCAGCCCGTGCCAGATGAACGTCGCCGCCATCAAGCAGGTGGTGCCATACGCGAAGTTCCTCGTGCGCGCGAGCGCCGAGAAGCGCCGGGCCGCCCGCCAGCCGATCGCCGCCGCCGCACTCTAGTAGAGACGGCTGTTCCGGCCGTCCGTCCGGCCCTCGCCCGCAGCCGGCCGCCGCAACCCCGGCCGTCGCCGTGTTGCGATACCCTCTTGCTCCATGAACAAGGTAGGGACGGCTGTCCAGTCCGTCCGTCTGCACACCCCCGCCGTCCGTCTCCGTACCCTCGCGTTCCTGGCGGTCACCCTCATCGCCGGTTCGGTCGCGCTACTCTCGCAGCCGGCGTCGGCGCCGACGCGCTCAGCTGAGCGAATCGCCTTCGACACGTGGCTCGAGCGACAGGCTCAGGCCGCACTCGAGGCGCGGAGCGCACGCATCGCGGGCCTCACCACTCCCGCAGCCATCCACGCCTACCAGCGCGATGCCGGGACGGCCATCGCCGAAATGCTGCGGCTGCTGCCGGTGACCGACGCGCCCCTGAATGCGACGATCACGCGCAGGACCGTCCGCGACGGCTACCGCATCGAGCACCTCGTGTTCGAGAGCCTGCCCGGGTTCAAGGTCACCGGGCTCGTCTACGTCCCGGACGGTCCAGGGCCCTTCCCCGCCGTGCTCGGCACCGCCGGGCACGCCGACGAGGGCAAGGCGTCGCCGACCTACCAGCATGCCTGGACGTCCCTCGTGCGGCGCGGCTTCGTGGTGCTCGCCTACGATCCGCCGGGCCAGGGTGAACGACTCGAGTACTTCGATGCCGCGAGGGGCGGCTCGCGGGTGGGCATCGGCACGCGCGAGCACATGATGACCGGACAGCAGTTGCTGCTCTCGGGCCGCACCATTGGCGCCTACATGGTGCAGGACGGTCGCCGCGCGCTCGACTACCTGCTCACGCGCACCGACGTGGACCCGAAGCGGATCGCGGTTGCCGGCAACTCGGGCGGCGGCACGCAAGCAGCACTGCTTGCGGCCACCGAACCACGACTCGCCGCGGCCGTCGTGTCGTGCTACATGACGTCGTGGGCCGACATGTGGAACGTCCCGGGCCCGCAGGACTCCGAGCAGATCCTGCCCGGCTTCGTCGGACGTGGGTTCGATTTCGCCGACTTCGCGATCGTCGCGGCACCGCGCGGCTTCCTCGTCAGCAGTGCCATCAAGGACTTCTTCCCGATTGCCGGGTCGCGCAAGGTTTCGACCGAACTCGCGCCCATCTACGCCACACTCGGCGCGCCGGGCAAGCTGGCCCGCGTCGAGAACGACGCGACGCATGGCTGGACACAGCCGCTGCGCGAAGGCGCCTATCGCGCCCTCGGCGACTGGCTCGGACGCCCCGGGCTGAACCCCGCCGAGGTGCCGGTGACGCCGGAGGCGATCGACGCGCTCAACGTCACGGCAACCGGCCAGCTCGCCTCGTCGACGGGATCGCGGACGATCCGCGCGATACACGCCGAGGAGGTCAAGGCGCTCATCGGGTCTCGTCCCGGCGTGACGGATGCCGCTCTCGACCAGCTGCTGGGAGACGTGTCTCGTCGGCCGTCGCCGCGCATCGTGGAGCGCGCGGGGAGCGCCACCGCGCCCGACGGAGAACGACTGCTGGTCGAGGTCGAGCCGGGAATACGTCTGCAGGCCTGGTGGCGGCACGCGGCGGCCGGGAACGAACCGCCAGTGTTGCTCGTGGACGATCGCGGGGCCGCGCGGCGCGGCGCCACCGTGGACGGTCTGGTCGCCTCGGGCCACAGCGTGCTGGCGCTCGACATCCGCGGCACGGGCGCGCTGGGGCCGCTCGTCGGCGAGAGCGGCTATTCCCCGCAGTACCAGTTCGCCGCGCGCGCCTGGCTGCTCGGCACGAGCGTGCCGGCCTGGCAGGCGCGCGACATCCTCCAGGGTCTCGCGCTGTTGAAAGAACTGCTGCCGCAGGGCGGCGCCCCCATCGTGCGCGCGGCCGGGCAGACGGCTGCGGCCGCGGTGTTCGCCGCGCAGTCGGTCCGGCCGGGCGGCCTGGTGCTCGAGGAGTCGATCGTGAGCTACCGCGATGTCGCGATGGCCGACGTCCACGACCGGGCCACCCTGATGCTCGTCCCGGGTGTGCTGCGTGTGACCGACCTGCCGGAGTTGATGGCGCGTCTCGGATCGACGCCCGTGCAGTTGCTGCGTCCACGAACGGCGGACGGCAAGCCGATCACTGCGGCCACACTGGCTGCACACCTTGGCATCGAGACTCCGCGCAACGTGACCCTGAGCCACTGACGGGCGCAACAGCCCGCCGGGCAAGGCCCGGCGGCTACGTACAGCCCGCCGGTAGGCGCCCTGTTCCAGTCTGCCCTCTTACGTAGGCGTCGG
>JAEYZV010000007.1 GCA_023427865.1 Acidobacteriota bacterium | reverse complement strand
GTCGCGTTCCAGGCGCGCAAGGAACCGAAGGTCGACAAGCGCTCGGGCGTCAGCCAGCGCCTCCCGATCACGCTGCTCGAGAGCGTGGTGTCCAACGCCGAGCGACGCGCCGTGCTCAACGACGAGTCCCTCGCGGTGCCGCGCGTCTCGGACGTGCTTGCGGCGCTGCCGGCGATCACCGGCAAGCTCGAACTCGAGTACGAGGGGGAACTGAAGGGCGCCGACAACGTCGCCGCCGACATCATCCGCGCTGCAGTCGGCGAAGTCTTCGAGGCGCAGCTCGGCAACGCGAAGCTGCGCCAGGTGATCGAATGGTTCGACATGGGCGGGTCGCTGCAGCTCTCGGACACGACATCGGCGCGGGCGCTGCTCGACCAGGCGCGGAAGGTGCAAGGGCTCGTCGACGCCGCCGAGGATCTGGGGCTGCCTGAGGACGCCCCGGCGCCGCTGCTGGCCTCCGCCGTCGATTTCGTGCTCGAGGGACTGCACGCGCAGAAGCGGATCACGAGATCAGAGGCGGGCACCTACTCGGCCGGCGAAGAGCCCGTCCGGCGCGGCAGCAAGGCCGACCGTCGGCGCGAGCGCCTGATGCGTGACGATGACGACGATGACAGCGGGTTCGGCGGTGGAGGAGGCGGGCGGTATTACAACTGACGTAGGGAATTGCAGAATTGCAGAATTGCAGAATCGCCGAATGTCCCAAGGCCATCGTCTCCGGGCAGTG
This sequence comes from Acidobacteriota bacterium, assembly GCA_023427865.1. Lineage (GTDB taxonomy): Bacteria > Acidobacteriota > Vicinamibacteria > Vicinamibacterales > Vicinamibacteraceae > Luteitalea. Next base: position 4,328 of record JAEYZV010000007.1, on the reverse strand, counting down.
CCCGAAGATCGGCGGTGCCTTGGCACTGAAATTTCGAGATCCCGAAATTTGGAAATTCTGAAATTCTGAAATTCTGAGCTTCCCCTCCCCGCGGCCATGCGCTACAGGTACACGAAGTTCATCCCGGACGACCTCGAGGGCATCGACCTCGAACAACTGCTCTCGAAGCTGTCGGACCTGCTGCTGTCGAGCGGGTTCGAGAATCCGTTCGAGCCGGACCCGGACGCGCACGGGCACACGCGGCAGGATCTGCAGGACGCGATCCTCGAGGCGCTGCTCGCCAACGGCCTGCTCTCCCCCGAGCAGCTCGAGCGGCTGATGGGGGAGCCGGCAGATGGCGACAGCACGTCGGGGCTCGAGCAGCTGCTCGATGCGCTCATCGACCGGATGCAGCAGCAGGGCTACCTGACGCCACAACCGGAACAGGGCCGGTTGAGCGGCGGCGGCCAGGGACGCGACCTGCCTCCGGTGAAGTTCGAGGTCACCGACAAGGGCATCGACTTCCTCGGGTACCGTGCGCTGCGCGACCTGCTCGGTTCGATGGGACGCAGCAGCGCCGGCCGGCACGACACGCGTGACATGGCGACGGGCATCGACGCGGGCGGCGCGACCAAGCGCTACGAGTTCGGCGACACCCTGAACCTCGATCCCGTGGCGACGCTCCTCAGCTCGGTCGGGCGCAACGGGCTGCCTGCGCCGGGCGAAGCGTTCGATCTGGACTACCAGGACCTGCACGTCACGCAGGGCGAGTATCAGAGCTCCTGCGCGACGGTCGTCATGCTCGACTGCAGCCACAGCATGATCCTCTACGGCGAGGACCGCTTCACGCCGGCAAAGCGCGTGGCCCTCGCGCTCGCCAACCTGATTCGGCATCAGTACCCGGGCGATGCCCTCAACGCGGTGCTGTTCCACGACTCGGCGGAAGAAGTGCCGGTGGAACAGCTGGCCCGGGTGCGCGTCGGGCCCTACTACACCAACACGCGCGAAGGGCTGCGGCTGGCCCGCCGCATCCTCGAACGGCAGAAGAAGGACATGCGGCAGATCGTGATGATCACCGACGGCAAGCCGTCGGCGCTCACGCGCCCCGACGGGCAGATCTACCGCAACGCGTTCGGGCTCGATCCCTACATCGTGTCGGAGACGTTTGCCGAGGTCTCGGCCTGCCGCAGGGCGGGGATCATGATCAACACGTTCATGCTCGCGCGCGACCACGAGCTCATGGCGTTCGTGCGGCGCGTGGCGCAGATCTGTCACGGCAAAGCGTACTTCACGACGCCGATGACGCTTGGGCGCTACGTGCTGATGGATTACCTGGACAAGAAGACGCGGACCGTGCACTGACGCGGATTGAGGACTCCAGGTTGGAGGCCGGGATCACGGCCTGTATCCGGCGATGCAGGATTTGGCGTTCGCGCCGGACCGGTGGCTCGACCAGCCACCAGTCGCCCCCCGGACTCCGGAGCTCCAATCCCGAATCCCAATCCCCAATCCCCAATCCCGAGTCCCGAGTCCCGATGGATCTTCCGGCTGAAATCCCGCTCTTCCCGCTGCCGAACGTCGTGCTCTTTCCGGACGCGTACCTGCCCCTGCACATCTTCGAGGAGCGCTATCGCGCGATGACGCGCGACGCGCTCGCCGGGCGCGGGCTCATCGGGATGACGGTGTTGCGCAGTGGCTGGGAGCAGGAGTACGACGCAGCGCCGCCGCTCTACGCGACCGGGTGCGCCGGCACCATCGTCCATCACGCGGCACTGGACGACGGCCGTTTCAACATCGTGTTGCAGGGTGTCGCGCGGTTCGAGATCGTCGAGGAGGTGGCTCGCGAGACGCCGTACCGCGTGGCCCGGGTCGACTGGCACCCGGAGCCGGACGCTGCCGGGTCACGCGAGGCCCTCACGCGCCTCCGGCTGCAGCTCGAGGCGCTGCTGCAGCAGGCAGCCGTACGGAGCGAGATCCGTCTGCCGGCGGGCATGACCGATCAGGCGGTGATCAACGCGGTCTCGCAGGCACTCGACATCCCCATCGTCGAGAAGCTCGCGCTGCTCGAGCGCGCCGACGTGCATGCGCGGGGCAGGGCGCTCCTGCCGATCGTGGAGCGCCTGCTCATCCGGCTGTCGGGGTCAGGTCAGATTCACTGAGCGGGTCGGGCGTCGTCCGCGCCGTTGCCGGTCGCACGCGCCGCACAAAGGCGGCGCGCCCGCGTCAGCAGTGGCCGCGCGTCTGCGCGAGCTGGAGGAACTCGGCGCGGGTTCGGGCATCGCTGCGGAAGGTCCCGAGCATCGCGCTGGTCACCGTGCACGAGTTCTGCTTCTCCACACCGCGCATCGCCATGCAGAGGTGGGTGCCCTGCATGATGACGCCCACGCCGAGCGGGTCGATCTTCTCGCGGATGCACTCGGCGATCTCGTTGGTGAGCCGCTCCTGCACCTGCAGCCGGCGACTGTAGACGTCGACGAGCCGCGGGATCTTGCTGAGGCCGATCACCTGCGTGCGAGGGATGTAGGCGACGTGGCATTTGCCGAAGAACGGCAGCAGGTGGTGCTCGCACAGACTGTAGAAGTCGATGTCCTTCACGATGACCATTTCGCTGTAGTCGACCGTGAAGAGCGCGCCATTGAGGATGTCGTCGACGTCAGCGGCGTACCCGCCCGTCAGGAACCGCAGCGATTTCTCGACGCGTTCCGGGGTCTTGAGCAACCCCTCCCTGCTAGGATCTTCTCCCAGCTGCTCCAGCAGGGATCGGATGAGAGTCTGCATCAGATCAGTTTACCTTACGGTCTTTCTCGCGCTCTGTGGCGGGGCAGTTGCCGCGGCGCAGGGCACCGCGCGCGCCGATGCGCTGTACGCCAACCGCATGGACCCCGCATCGGCACTGCAGGCGGCAGAACTCTACAAGCAGCATCACGCGACGGCACCGCGCGACTTCGTGGGCGCGTGGAAGCTCGCGCGTGCCTGCTACTACCTGGGCACGCACGGGCCGGAGTCCGACCGGAGACGATGGCTCGAGGCGGGCCTTGCCGCGGCCAACGACGCGGTCGCGCTCAACGACGCACGCCCGGAGGGCCATTTCTGGCTGGCTGCCACGATGGGGGCGCTCGCCGAGTCGTACGGGGTGCGCCAGGGCCTGAAGTACCGCTCCCGCATCAAGCGCGCCCTCGAGCGCGTCCTCACCATCGACCCCTCCTTCATGGAGGGCTCGGCTGATCGCGCCCTCGGCCGGTGGTACCACAAGGTGCCCGGGTTGTTCGGCGGGAGCGCCGCGAAGGCCGAGCAGCACCTGCGCAAGGCCCTCGAGTACAACCGTCAATCGATCGTCACCTACATGTTCCTGGCCGAGCTGTACGAGGACGAGGACCGTCCCGCCGAAGCGCGGCGGTTCTACCAGATGGTGCTCGAACTTCCCGTGCACCGCGACTTCGTCGCCGAGGACCGTGCGTTCAAGGCCCGCGCGCGCTTACGACTGCAGGCGCTCACGTCACGCCGCTGACATCCCGGGCGTACGCCACCGTGAACGCCAGGCCGCAGCGCAGCAACCGGCCCGTCAGATCTGCTCGGTGTCCATCTGCGCGCGCTGCAGGCGGCCACTGAAGTCCACGTAGATCGACTTCCACTCGCTGAAGACGTCGAGCGCCGCGATACCGGCCTCGCGATGGCCGTTGCCCGTCGCCTTCACGCCGCCGAACGGCAGGTGCACCTCGGCCCCGATCGTCGGCGCGTTGACGTAGAACAACCCGGTGTACACGTCCCGCATGGCCGTGAACGCCGCATTGATGTCCTGTGTATAAATGGCTGCCGACAAACCATAGGCGACATCGTTGGCGACCGCAACGGCTTCCTCGAGCGAGCTGATGCGTAGGACCGACACGACGGGGCCGAAGATCTCCTCCCGCGCAATGCGCATGGACGGCCTGACGTCGGCAAAGATCGTCGGCTCGTGAAAACAGCCGTCGGCCAGCGCGCCCTCGGTGAGCCGGCGGCCGCCCCGCACCAGGCGCGCGCCGTCGGCCTGACCGCTGCCGCCGTACTCGATCACCTTCCCGAGCTGCTGCTCGTGGATCGACGGCCCCATCTGCACGCCGTGCTTGCGCCCGTCGCCCACCACGAGCTGGCGCGCCCTCGCAACGAACCGCTCCAGGAACTCGTCGTACACACGCTCGTGCACCACGACGCGGCTGGCCGCCGTGCACCGCTGCCCCGTCGTGCCGAAGCCGCCCCACACCGCACCGTCGACCGCGAGATCGAGCCGGGCGTCGTCCATCACGATGATCACGTTCTTGCCGCCCATCTCGAGATGGACCTTCTTGAAGGTGCGGGCACAGGTCTCGTTG
>JAEYZV010000032.1 GCA_023427865.1 Acidobacteriota bacterium | reverse complement strand
GGGCGTGAACCTGCACGACAACGACCTGGTGCCCATCGACGCGACCGCCGCCGAGCGCGACCGCATCGTCGCCGAGTTCAGGGCCGCGATGGAGCAGCACGGCGTCGTGTGCCCCATGGCGACCGTCAGCCTGTTCACCGACCCGATCTTCAGGGACGGCGCCTTCACGGCCAACGACCCGCAGGTCCGCGCCTATGCCGTCCAGAAGACGATGAGCGCCATGGACATCGGGGCGGAACTGGGGGCGGACGTCTTCGTGCTGTGGGGCGGACGCGAGGGCACGGAAACCGATGCCTGTCGCCGGCCGGACGAGGCCGTCAAGCGGCTGCGCGAGGCGGTCAACTTCCTGTGCGAGTACAACATCGCGCAGGGATACAAGTACCGGTTCGCGCTCGAGGCCAAGCCGAACGAGCCGCGTGGCGACATCTACATGGCGACGACCGCCAGCTATCTCGCGTTCATCCCGACGCTCGATCATCCCGAGATGGTCGGCGTGAACCCGGAGGTCGCGCACGAGACGATGGCCGGCTTGAACTTCACGCACGCGGTCGGGCAGGCCTGGGAAGCCGGCAAGCTGTTCCACATCGACCTGAACGACCAGAACCCCGGCCGATACGACCAGGACTTCCGGTTCGGCGCCGCGAACCCGCGCGCCGCGTTCTTCCTGGTGAAGTTCCTCGAGGACGTGGGCTACGACGGCGCGCGGCACTTCGATGCCCACGCCTACCGCACCGAGGACTACGACGGCGTGAAAGCCTTCGCACGCGGCTGCATGCGGACGTACCTGATCCTCAAGGAGAAGGCGGCGCGCTGGAACGCCGACGCAGAGATTCAGGGATTGGTGCAGGCGGCGCACGGCGACGGCGCGTCGCTGGGCCGCTTCAGCGCCGACGCGGCACGCGCGCTGGCCAACCGCTCGTTCGACCGCAAGGCGATCGCGGCGCCCGGCCTCGCCTACGAGCAACTCGATCAGCTGACCACCGAGATCATCCTCGGCGTCCGCTGACACAGGACGGCCTTCGGAAATCGGCCGTCGGCCTTCGCACGATCGTCGTCACAGGGGGCTGGAGGGACGCCTCGCGGACGCGTCCCTCTCGATCGGCTCACAAACCGATCGACAGGCCTGCCGAGGCACTCACCGCCGGCCCTCGCTCGTCGTTCAACGTGATCCCGTCGCGCAGCCAGACGACCCGCGCGTCGCCGCGCAAGGCAAGGCGGCCAGCAAAGCCGCGGTGATTCGGTGCGAGGGCGATGCGCACGCCGCCGCCCGCATACACGACCGTCCCGGTGTCGGCCGTGGCCCGCAGTTGGTCGAGCTGCCGCAGGTACCCACCCCCTGCCATGACGAATGGCGTCACGCGTCGTCCGGTCCAGCGGCGCTGCAGCGCGGCATCGACGATCACCTGCGTGAGCCTGGACGATGCCGTCACGCCCGACGGGGCCTCCACATCGTCGGAGATCTCCACCGAGAACACCGGCCGGGCGTAACTCACGCCGCCCTCCACGGCCCACGCGCGCGACAGGCGGACACCCACCCGGGCTTCTGCCGTTGCCGCGGCATCGATGCGCGTGCTGGTCGTGAACAGGGCCGCCTGCCCGCTCGTCGGCAGCTGATTGGTGAGCATCGACGCACGGCCGTCGCCAAGGTCGGCGCCGGTGAGCACGCCGCCGAGCACCGACACCTCGAGGCGCGGCAGCCGCTGTGGCGCCGCCACGTCGGCTGTTTGCGGTGCTGCCCCGGACGTGATCCCGGGTGAGTCGGGCTGTCCGTGGGCGACTGCCGCCGACGACAGGACGGCCCCGGCGACGACTGCGACGCGAAGGCGCTCTCGAACGCCGGCGGCGGGTCGCCGCACGCCGAGCCTCACTTCCCCACCACTTCGATCCGCACGTCCGGCACGTTGCCGGCTCTCGGCACGAACACGGCGCGCTCGGAGAACGTCACCCCGAAGTCGACGTCCACACGCGCGCTGTCGATGAAGCTGTCCACGTCACCATCGTCGAGCGGTTCGACTCGGAGCACCACCGGCCCGGGTTCGACGCCGGCGAGCACGAAGGAGCCCGTGTCGTCGAGCGTGAACCCGCCGACGAGGGCACCGGTGCGCAGGTGCATGGCCACGACGTGTGCGCCGAAGACGCCAAGGCCGTTCTTGGTGATCCGTCCGGACACGCTGCCGGTGTCCCTGCGGAAAGACGCATCCGGGTAGATATCGGAAATGCCCGCGATGTCGTCGGGCTGCAGCCGCCGCCCGTCGATGTTGCCGGGCGAGAACGCGATCGGGAACATGACGGCCCCGGCCGACAGCACGCGCCGGCCGGTGCCCAGCGATTCGGTCTCGCCGAGCGCGCTGTGGCCGAGACCGCTCAAATGGCCGATCTCGTGGGTCGCGATGCTCTCGAGGTCGTACCGACCCGCCTGCCCGCCGCTCGCCACCGACCACGGGAAGGCCCCGTTGAAGAACACGTCGGCCTCGAGCAACGTGCCCGTCACCACGTCGACCGTGTAACTGGTGGCACCCAGCGTGCGATCCAGTTCGGGCCGGTCGGCAAACGCGAGCAACGTGACGCCGTCGTTGTCGGACGGCTCGCGATCGCTGACGCCGACCTGCGCGAAGCGGATGGTGGACGAGGGCACCGCCTCCCACGTGGCGAAGGCGCGAGCGATCGCTTCACGGAACTCGCCCGCGGATATCCCGCCGGCGCCGCGTGCACCCACCATGTAGGACACCGCCTGCCCTTCGGGCCAGCGGAGCACGACCGACCGGCCGCCGATCGTGTAGCCGAACTTCAGGTACGCAGATGCCGGTACGGTCGCGAGCAGCGCGAGTGCGATTACGAGCGCGGCAGCGCGGAATGACACAAACGGCCAGGCTGGGACAGCCGGCCCTCCCGCGTGAACTGCGTGTGGGACAGCCGGCCCTGCCACGTGCACGTCGCCCGGGCCAGCCACGTTCAGGTAGGGCCCGCTCTCCGAGCGTGGCCTACTCGACTGGCCGTTCATCGCTCGTCACCCGACGCCAGCAGCGTCCGTACCTCGCTGGCGAGATCGGAGAGCCGCCGCGGCAGACGCGATACCGCGCCGCGGGCAGACGGGACGCGCGGGGGCGCGGCGACGAGCATCTCGCCGCCTGCGGCCTGCATCGTGCGCAGCGCGCCCTGGTGCAATCCCAGCACCGAGTAGCCGCCTCGCGGGTGGGGCGCGAGGAACCACACGAGCCGATCGCCCGCCGAGACCGTCGGCACGCCGAGGACGCGTGTGGCGTACCGGCCGACCTGTCCGCCGGCGAGCCGCACGTAGACGGTCTCGTCGGCCGATCCCTTCCACGCCGACGCGACGCGCACGAGCACGAGCCGCTCCGCGGCCTCCGGTCCGACCACATGGCGCACGTCGATGACGGTGCCGTCGACGATGACCGTGGCCTCGGCCGTGAGTTCGGCAAGCGACATCGGCACCACGACCGATGCGTGGAGCGACACCGGTGGCCCGAAGAGGACCAGCAGCGCCAGGGCTGCCGGGAGGATCACTCGCGCGTACGTCACGCCTTTCCTTTCTCCGCGACCTGCAGGACCGCCGCGGCGGCCCGATCGGACGCGCCGGGCCCACCGAGCGCCTGCACGACGCTTGCCAGCCCCTCGCGGACTTCGGCCGCATGACCCGGCTCCCGAAGGTAGCGCAGTGTCTCGTCGCACACACGGTCGGCGGTGAAGTCGTCCTGGATCAGCTCTGGGACCACGCGACGGCCGGCAATCAGGTTCACCATCCCGAACGTGTCCACCTTCACGAAGCGCCGGCCGAGGCGGTACGTGAGCGGCGACAGCCGGTACACGATGACCATCGGCTTGCCGTGAAGCGCCGTCTGCACGGTTGCCGTGCCTGAGGCGGTGATCACGACGTCGCTGGCCGAGATGACGGCGTCCGTATCGCCTTCATGGACGCCGACGGGGAGGTGGCTCGCCCGCACCGGCGCGAACAGGTCGTCGGTCAATCCCGGTGCGCGCGCGATCAGGAACTGGACGTCGGGTTCCGCCTCGCGCAGGAGCCGGCACGCCTCGATGAGCACCGGCAGCGTGCTCGCCACCTCGTTGCGGCGGCTGCCAGGCAGCAGCGCGATGGTCCGCACGTCGTGCGACAGGCCATGCTGCGTCAGCAGCGCGGCACGCGGTTGCCGCGCGTCGATGAGGTCGATGAGCGGGTGGCCGACGAACTCCACCGGTACGTGCGCCTGCTCGTACAGCGCCCGCTCGAACGGGAAGATGACGAGCACCTTGTCGGCAAACCGCCTGATGACCTGCATGCGGCCCGGCCGCCACGCCCACAACTGCGGGCCGATGTAGTAGACGACCGGGATGCCGCGGGCGTGCAGGGCCTGCCCGAGCCTGAAGTTGAAGTCCGCGAAGTCGATGGCGACCAACACGTCCGGGCGACGGCGCACGGCCTCGTCCACCAGCGCCCGGTACATCTTCCACGTGCGGGGCAGCGTGCGGAGCACTTCGGAGAGCCCCGTCACTGCAAGGCCCTCATAGGAACCGAGCAGCGTGCCGCCGGCCGCGGCGAGGCGCGGCCCCCCGAACCCGAAGACCTCGACGCCGGGCCGCTGGCGTCGCAGGGCGGACGCGAGCGCGCCCGCGTACAGGTCGCCGGAGGGCTCCCCGCAGGAGATCATGACGCCCGGCATCGCGGGCTAGCGACCCTGGGCCGGTGCGCGCGTGGGCGTGGGCTTGCGCTGCAGTGACGGGCTCGTCAGGTCGAGATCGGCGATCGACAGCACTTCGACGTTGTCCACGCCCACCGCCTTCAACTGCGGCAACACCTCGCGCGCGTCGCCGACGAGGACGATCGAGAGCCGTCCCGGCTTGACGAACTGCTGGGCCACGCGCTGGATGTCGGCGCTGGTCACCGCGTTGACGCGATCGCGATACGTCTCCAGATCCTTGACGTCGAGGTCGAAGAACAGCAGGTTCAGCACCTGCAGCGCGATGTCGTCGGCCGTCTCGATGGTCAGCGGGAAGCTGCCGGCCAGGTAGGCCTGCGCTCCCATCAACTCGCGCTCGCCGACCGGTTCGCGCACGAGCCGCGAGAACTCGTCGATCACGAGCCGCAACGCTTCGCCGGTGCTGGAGGTCTGCGTGTTGGTCTCGGCGATGATCGACCCGGCCTGCTTGAACGCGTCCATGTCGGCCGAGGCGCCATAGGTCAGCCCGCGCTCGGATCGCAGCACGTTCTGCAGGCGGTTGGCGCCCTCACCGCCCAGGATCTTCGTGGCGAGGTTGAGTGCCATGTAGTCCGGGTGCTTGCGCGGAATCGCGACGTGGCCGGCGCGGATCTCGGTCTGCACCGCATTGGGGCGATCGACGAGCACGACGCGCCGCGTCGCCTCGGGCAGTTCCATCGCTTCGATGGCGGGGGTATCGTGCGGCTTCCACTTACCCAAGGCCCGTTCGACACCCGCGAAAGCCTCGTCGGGCTGCACGTCTCCCACCACCGCGAGCAGCGCGTTGCCCGGCGCGAACCACGTCGTGTGGAAGTCGACGAGGTCGTCGCGCGTGATGGCGGGCAGCGACTCGGGCGTGCCGTTGCCCGGCAGCCCGTACGGGTGGAAACCGTAGACGAGCCTGTCGATGACCGCGTCGGCCACGAAGTCCGGGTCCTGCATGTTGACGCTCATCGCCGAGAGCGCCTGGTCGCGGATGCGATCGAGCTCCTCCTGCGGGAACGAGGGGGTCTGCACGATCTCCGAGAGCAGGTCGAGCGCCAGGTCGAAGCTGTCCTTCAGGACCAGCACGTTGACGAACGAGAGATCGGTGCCGGCACCGGATCCGAGCGCGCCGCCGACGTAGTCGATCGTGTCGGAGATCTCGGCCGAGGACCGCTTGGCCGTGCCCTGATCGAGCAGCGCGCCGACCATGGCCGCGATCCCGGGCTTGTCGGCCGGGTCCTGTGCCGAGCCGGCCCGCACGAGCAGGCGCAGGCTGACGGCGGGTTGCTCGTGCTGCGAGACCACGACCACGCGCAGCCCGTTGGGCATGGTGCGGATCTGGTAGGGCGGGATTCGGACCTCGCCGGCCTCGAGCGGCCGTGGCGGCCGTTCCTGGGCACAGAGCGGTGACGTCGCGGCGACGAGCAGCCCCACGAGCAGCACGAGGCCGGGCTTCAATGTCCGCAGCATCACTGGATTCCCCCCGTCGGGCGCAGGCCGCGCGGCATGACCGTCAGCACCATCCGTGTCTGCGGCGTGAAGTACGTCCTGGCCACGCGCTGGACGTCGGCGGCCGTGATGTTCTGGAAGATGTCGAACTCCCCGTCGGCCGTGCCGATGTCGCCCCGGTGCAGGACGACGGCGTGGGCCAGCGCCGTGGCCTTCTGCTGCACGGTCTGGCGGCCGAGCACGTAGTCGCGGGCGAACTGGTTCTTGCTCCGCTGCAGTTCACGCTCGGTAATCGGCGTCTGCACCAGCTTGTCGAGCTCCTCGATGAGGGCGTTGGCCACGTCCTCGGGCTTCTGCCCCGGTGCGACGATCGCCACCGTGTAGAACAGGTTCGGATGCTCGATCAGGTTTGCCTGGCCGAACGCGGAGAGCGCGAGGCGCTCCTTGTAGACGAGTCGCTCGTAGATGCGCGAACTGGTGCCGTCCGACAGCACCTTTGCGGCGATGTGCAGCGGGTACGAGTCCGGGTGGCCGTCGTAGGTGATCGGGTAGGCGACCACCACCGCCGGCAGCGGCCAGTCCTCCTGGATTTCGTAGCGCACTTCCTTCGTGCGTCTGGGCTCCTCGGGGATGTTGCGCGGCACCGCCCCCGTGGGCTTGGGCACCTTGCTGAACTCCTTCTCGACGAGCTCGCGCGCGATGGCCGGATCGAAGTCGCCGGCGATGACGATCACTGCGTTGTCGGGCCGGTAGTACGTGCGGTGGAACTCGCGCACGTCCTCGATGCTGGCCGCCTCGAGGTCGGCCATGCTGCCGATGACGGGATGCTTGTACGGGTGCGTCGTGAACGCCTTGGCGTAGATGATCTCCGACAGGCGCCCGTACGGCTGGTTCTCGACGCGCTGGCGCCGCTCTT
>JAEYZV010000011.1 GCA_023427865.1 Acidobacteriota bacterium | reverse complement strand
GTGACGCGCCCGAAGAGCAGCGCGCCGATTTCCTTCCCCTGCTCGACGGATAGGTGTTCGAGTTCAGGGCCCCAGACATCGCTGTGCCAGGAAATGTCGCGGTTGGGTCCTTCGACGAAACCGTCGAGCGACATCAGGTTCCACATGATGAGCCTGCGCATGGCTTTCCTTTCGGTTCCGCGCACTGCCCTCGGCCAAGGATGGTCCTGCCTAGCGGGAGCGGCTAAGGAGACAGACTCGCAGGACGGCTGACATTCATCGGGGCGACCAGGACGGTCGCATGGACGCTCTGCCTTCCGACTGCATCGCGCTCATCGGAACGTGATGCCCAGACGCATGGTCCAGTAGTGTGACGTCACCGAGCCACCGCGTCGGAGGATGTCGCGCAGTTCGAGCCGAAGCGCGCGACGAGTACTGAGGCGGTAGTCGATGCCGGCGCCGAACTGCATCCCCTGGTCCGACAGGCCGAACAGCCGCAGCGGCGAGTAGCCGGCAAACGCGTATGGGGCCCAGCCACCGCGCGGAGCCGTGGCTCGGAAGTGCAGGCGAGCGTCGACACCGAGCGTGGCCGCGAGGTCCCCGCCGCGACTCGTCAGCATGCCGGCCTCGCCGGCCATCCCGAGATACGGCATGGGCAGCCACTCCACACCCCCCGCGCCGACCATCAGCGAGCCGCTGGTCCCGGTGCTGTGGACCCAGCGGCCCGCGCCCACGGCGACGTAACCTTCGATCGGCTGCGCCGCTGTGCCTCTGGCGATCAGAAGACAGCTGGCGAGAACTCCGAGTCGGACGAGCAGCATCATTCTCCTCTTCCGGAATGTGCAGGAGTGCCGCAAGTCGGCTCACAGCGTGATCGCCATCGGGCAACGCTCGGTGCTCGCTCGTCCGACGTGAGCGGCCTCGCCCCAGGGAAGGACTGTCTCCGCTGTGGCTCGGCATCGCGATGAGGATCCTCGGTGCGCGCATCGGACACCGGCCCGTGGGCGGCATGCGCGGGAGACTTAGAACCGACGCGGCCGACGAGACGCGGCGCGGCGCGGGGGGAAAATCAGCCGCCGTCGCGCTGGGCGCGCCGCGCAATCGCGCGCAGCATCCCGCTGAAGATTACGGCGTGCACCGGAAGAAGCGCATACCAGTAGATCAACCCGAACAATCCGGCTGGCTCGAACACGGCGGTCTGATGAACGATGGCGCCACCGGTAGCCGGCTCGACGTCGAACTCGAGCCAGGCGCGACCCGGCAGTTTCATTTCCGCCGCAAGTCTCAGTCGTCGGCCCGGTTCGTACGCCTCGACCCGCCAGAAGTCGAGAGCGTCTCCGACGGCCGGCACATCAGGGTCGCGCCGCCCGCGGCGCATTCCGACGCCGCCCAGCAACAGGTCGACTGCGCCCCTGATTCGCCACAACCACGTGCCGAAGTACCATCCGCGCTCGCCCCCAATCCGCGCGATGGGACCAAACGCGCGGCCCGTGTCGACCGCCACGTCGATGTGGCGTCGGTCGACCAGCCTGCGCCCGAATTGCGTGTCGGCCGGCGGCTGGACTCCCCCTGAGGAGCGCGCATCCGACCAGCGCGTCAGCGCGAACGCTCGACTCTCATAGCGAATGGCGCGAGCGATCGCTTCGCGCAGGCCGATGGGTCTGATCGGAAATGTCGCGAGCGCCGCGGGGTCGGTGACGACCGATGGGTTCTTCAGTCCTGCGATCAGTTCGCGCCCGACCCGAGCGTAGACGGGCGTCACGAGTCCGAGCCACAGACTGGACAATCGCGGGGTCAGCAACGGAACCGAGATCATCACGCGCGTCAACCCACGCTGCCGGGCGTACTCCCGCATTACGTCGCCGTAGCTTGCGATATCGGCCCCGCCGATCTCGAACGTGCGGCTCTCGCCATCGGGAAGGTCACGCGCCACCACCAGATAGGCGAGCAGGTCGTCGATGCCGATCGGCTGCGCCAGGGTCGCAACCCACCGCGGGCAGATCATGACCGGCAGACGCTCGACGAGCGCGCGGATCAGTTCGAACGAGAGGCTGCCCGAGCCGATCACGACCGAGGCGCGGAACTCGATGACCGGCACCCCGCTGGCCCGAAGCACCTCGCCCGTCTCGATCCGGCTCCTGAGATGCCTGCTGAACGCCGCGTCGCCGGTCGCCAGTCCGCCAAGGTAGACGATTCGCCGAACTCCCGCTCGCCGCGCCGCCTCGCCGAAGTTGCGGGCGGCCACGCGATCCATCTCGAGGTAGTCACCGTGTGCGCCCATGGAATGGACGAGGTAATAGGCCACCTCGACTTGCGCGAGGGCGCGATCCAGTGATGCCGGATCCAGGAGATCTCCTGCGACCACTTCCGGCGTCGGCGACACGCGTGTCGCGAGCGCCGCCGGGTGACGGGCGAGACAGCGAAGGCGCACGCCGGTGCCTTCGAGGAGGGGCACCAGCCGTCCACCGATGTAGCCGGTGGCGCCCGTGATGAGCACTGGGCTACCGGCGACGCCGGTTCCTCCGGTGTCAGGGCTCACGTCGCCGATCCGGGTGGTCTGCGTAGGCACGCGTGCTCCGACCGCCAGGCGTGCGTGGACGAGGCGGACTTCACGAGATGCATCTCGTCCTCAATCAGCGGGAAGCGGATGTCGATGGACCGGCGAGCGTGTCGCGAGTAACGCGGTATGCCGCTGGATACCGGCCGCGCATGCCGAGTCGGTCGCCACATCCTGGCAGGAGTCGGCAAGACTGGCAATCGCGAGGGTCGGCGGCCTCGGTCGCGCTCACTCGTCGCCCGGGGCGCGTGACTCCATCTGTCACGCGCAGGCGTCGGATCGGGTTCGGCTGCCAACGGTCACCCGCACCGAGGGGCAGCCGATGGTGAGGTCTATACTGCGAGCTTGAGCCATCGCAGCCTGCGCTTCCGCTCGTATCAGCGGCTCGGCCGCCGGAGCCGATCGTCTCTCGTGCCGCGCGTCAGCCGGATGGCTGGGCGGCCAGGTGCACCGGCCGGCCGCCCGTGGAGTCCGACCACGCCGGGCGGCAGTTCCTCCTCCCACGCTCGGGGTGTCCTTACGTTGAATGCCGGGTTCCCGAGCAGTTCCGCGACGTGCGGCCTCCGCACGGGCGCCGCGGGCGTTGCACGACGCCCGGCACCAGCATTCCAGAGCAACTGTGACGATGGCCGACAGCCGTAAGGTGGACACGCGGCTTGCGGGTCCCGCCACGCCCGCCGAGTGGCTCGCGCTGAAAGACAAGGCCCTCGACGTCGCCGCCGAGGGCATCACCATCGCCGATGCCCGCTTGCCCGACCAGCCGCTCATCTACGCCAACGACGGCTTCGAGCGGATGACCGGCTACACCGCGGAGGAAGTGCTCGGGCTCAACTGTCGGTTCCTCCAGGGCCCGCTCACCCGGGCCGACGATGTGGCGGCGATTCGCGCCGCGTTGGCTGCGCACCAGCCGTGCGTCGCGGAGATCCTGAACTACCGCAAGGACGGGACGAGCTTCTGGAACCGCCTCTCGGTCACACCCGTGCGCACTGCGTCAGGCGAGGTGACGCACTTCATCGGCATCCAGTCGGACGTGACCGACCGGCGGGTCGCGGAGGAGGGTCTGCGCCGCTCCAAGGAGGCGCTGGAGCAGGATCTTCGCCTGGCGGCCAAGGTGCAGCAGGCGCTCCTGCCGCCGCGAGACGTCGAGATCGGCGGTCTCGACATCGCGCACGCCTTTCACCCTTGCGATGACCTCGCCGGCGATGCCGTCGGCATCGTCCCGCTCGCCACTGACCTGATAGGCCTCTATCTGCTGGACGTCAGCGGCCACGGCGTCGGCGCCGCACTTCTTTCGGTCACGCTGAACCACCTGCTGTCGGCGAGCGCCGACGGTGCGCTCCTGGCATCGGCCGACGCAGCCGAGGCCGCCCTGGCACCGGCGAGCGTCGCAGAGCGCCTGAACCGACAGTTCCCCATGGACCGCACGCGACAGTACTTCACGATGGTGTACGGCGTGATCGATCTGTCGTCGGCGCACTTCCGTTACGTGACGGCCGGCCATCCCTCGCCGGTGCTGCTGCCGCGCGGCGGTCCGCCGGCCGTCGTCGCGGGAGGGGGACTCCCGATCGGCATGTTCGAAGAGGCATCGTACGAAGAGGCAAGTCTGACCCTCGAGCCTGGCGACCGGCTGTACTTCTACACGGACGGGGTGATCGAGGCGCTCGACGCGTCCGAGGACGAGTTCGGCCACCCACGGCTGCTTGCGGAGATCGCCGACCGGCGCGAGCAACCGCTGAGGGAGAGTCTCGATGGCATCGCCTCGGCGGTCCGGAAGTGGTGCAACGGGCGCATCAGGGATGACGTATCGCTCCTGGCCGTAGAGCGGCTGCGATGACGACGCAGGTCGCCGGCGCGCCGACGCGTCGAACTCGGCTAACCGTCGAATCCGCGCAGGTACGGCACGTTCGGCGGTCGCTCCCCGGTGTTGAACTGCGCGCCCCGGGTCGTGCGGTAGGCCATGTCCATGAACGGCGTCTCGATGCGGCGACCGACCGCAGAGTAACGGCCGTTCTCCCAGTTCGATTCCATGTTGTACGCAACGATCCCGGTCGACAGCAGCAGCCGCTCCGCGTTGAAGGGCTCGCTGCGGGTGACCATCATCTCGGTGATCCAGTGCGGCTGGGCGTTGGAGGCGTGGTACTGCGAGAACGGCCCCGGCCAGCCGAGCATGGACACGACCGTCGGGTTTTTCCGGCCCTCGATCTCGCCCGCGTAGGTCCACCCCACGCCACGACCGGAGTACACCGCGGCTTTCGTCCCGTCGCGATACTCCACGACGCAGACGTTGGGAGCGCCGATGGCCTGGAAGTGCCCCGGCTTCAGATCGAAGGTCGCGCGCACCGCGTCGAGCAGCCTGCCGGCCCACGGGTTGCGTTCCGTCCACGCCCAGGTCTCCGGGCCGCGGATGCACTGCACCGCGGCGACGCCGGTCTCGCCGCCCTTGCGGCGCTCGACGAACGCCTGGAGGACGTCGACACAATGGAACAGCGCGCCTTCGTCGGAAGCCCCACCGATCACCACCGAGGTCTTGATCGGCGTGTCGGTCTCGAGTTCCAGCTCCGGCTTGCGGAAGTACACCGGTATCGACGAGCCGCCGGTGAGCGGGAAGCCCAGCTCACGCGACTTGTCGAACATCCACTTCGCCTCGTCCCAGCTGTACGAGAGGTGCTTGTCGTTGAACACCGGGACGGACCGCCCGCTCTGCTCGAACACCCGCATCACCTGCTGGTAGATCCACCAGCGCGGCAGGAGCCACTGCCCCTTGAGGTTCGTGGGGTACTCGCCGTGTTCACCGACGATGACGACGCCGTCCACCGCGAGGGCCTTGCCGCCGAGCGTGACTGCGGCACCGGCGGTGTCGAAGATGGGGATGCCCTTCGCCTTGCAGACCTTCTGACCCAGTCCGCTCTGCTCGAACTGGTGGATGTAGACCGACACGACGTCCACCCGCGATGGCGTGTGGGCGCCCTGCCACCAGTAGCCGTCCAGCAACTTCGTGACGATCCAGTCCGCATGCGACCGGGTCGCGCCCCAGTAGCTCACCAGACAGGCGATGCGGGGGCGGCCTGGTGCCGTCTGCGCGACGGCACGCCGGCTGCTTCCCGTCATGACGGCCAGCCCGGCCAGACCGGTCGCCCCCAGGACTTCACGTCGCGTAAACATGGGCTTGCCCTCCACGGTCCCGCCTGCGGGATCTACAGACCGCCGCTGCCAGTCACCTGCCGGAACACGCGCATGAGGTTGCCCCCGAGGAACTTCCCGATCCGCTCCTTCGAGTAGCCCCGGCGCAACATCGCATCGGTAATCATCGCCAGGTCCCGGACGTCACGCATGCCCCGCGTCGGCGTTGGACCGCCGTCGAAGTCGCTGCCGAGGGCCACGTGGTCCTCCCCAACCAGCTGGATCGCGCGGTCCACGACGCCCACCCACTCGTC
>JAEYZV010000639.1 GCA_023427865.1 Acidobacteriota bacterium | reverse complement strand
GTCAGCGGATCGCCAGGATAGACGGGCATGTCGGCCACCGAGCCGCGCTGCGCCGCATGCTCGTTGCGCCAGCCGCCCTTCGGATACGGGTCACCCTGCCCGTACCCGTCGTCTCTCGGATCGGAGTAGATCAGGCAACCGATCGCGCCGTGCTCGGCGGCGACCTTCGGCTTGATGCCGCGCCAGGATCCGCCGTATCGCGCGATGACGATCTTCCCCTTCACGTCGATGCCCCGCCGGGCCAGTTCCTCGTAGTCGGCCGGCACGCCGTAGTTCACGTACACGAGCTCGCCGGTCACGTCGCCGTCGATCGAGTACATGTTGAAGGTCGGCAGGGCCTCGCCCTTCAACCGCGACAGCGCGTCCTCGTCGAGCGGCGGCTCGGAAAGGCGAGCGCGGAACTTCGTGGGCGCCACGAGTTCGACAAGCCTCGTGGTTGGCGTGGGGAACAGCACGTCGTACTGCTCGATCTCGACCTGGTAGCCCCATTCCCGCAGGAGGCTCGCCATGAACTCGGCGTTGGCCTTGCCGTGCGGAGAACCGGCGTGATGCGGGCGTCCGGCCATCTGCTTCAGCCACGCGGTGAGGTTGGCTGTCGAGATCTGCGCGTCGAACCGGCGTTCGAGATCGCGCTGCGCGTCGACGCGCCCGCGCACGAACCCGTGGATGGAAGTGGACGGCTGGTCCTGCGCGTGGCCGACAAGCGGCAGCAGGGCGAGCACGGCAACCGGGATGAAGAACGCTCGTCGCATGGGCGCCATTCAATCACGACGACTGGCGCGCTCCCCGCCGGGGTCCGTCATGCGCGGGTGACCTCGCGCAGCGGGCCGCTTTCGACACGGCGTCCAGTGCGGCACGTCCACGGAGCCGATGGGATGCGCACGCTGGCAATCAGGTCCGCTGCAAAACCCGCAGAGGCTACGGCACCGACGTCAGCCCCCTCCTGATTCGCTCGTGGGCCTGACGTTGCTGTTCCTCGCGCGAGATCGCAGGGCGGCAGTCGCCAAGCTGCGACCCGTAGTGCGCGAACTGCGCGTGGTTCCCGCCGTCGATGACGGCACGGATGGCGGTCGCCGGCAGGCGCCATGCGTTGGCGCGCGACTGCTCGGGCGGCGCGACGCAGTCGCGCGTCCCTTCGACCTTGAGGACCGGCAGGCGCAAGCCGGACAAGTCATCGTCGCGCGGATGTGTGGTGCCGACGAGCAGGAGGCCGGCAAGCTGCTGGTGATGGCGGACCGCGAACTTCGCCGCCAGCGCGGCGCCGCGCGAATGCCCGCCGAGCACGAACGACCTGCCCGGCCAGCGCGCCGCGACCGCGTCGACCCGTCGCCAGACTTCGGCCTGTGACGACGCGGACAAGGCCATGCGCCACGGCAGGTACACGAGCGCAACGGGATGCCCGTCGTCGGCCCAGCGGCGCACGAACGGTACATAGGCGTACGGGCTGACGCCGCCGCCAGGCAGGAACACGATGGGCAGCGCACCCGCTCGAGGCGAACGGGGCTCGAACACCATGGCCGTGTCGAGCGACTCGACGCGTACCGCAGCGGACGCCTCGTACATCGCCGGCGGCACGTCATGCGGTGCCATGCTCCAGACGAGCCACGCCATGAACGACACCCCGGCGGCGATCCAGACCCGCCTCAACCACCGGCGCCACACCCTCACGCGCTGCCTCCACTGCATCACCGGCATCGGGATGGAGCGGAATGATAGACGGTGTGCGGCTGTTGGTCAGTTCTCAGGGACCGGCCCCTGCCAGCTTCCGCTTCATCGGCTCCCAGTAGCTTCGACGCCACCGTTCCTCGGTACGAGGGATCAGGGCCTTGGGCACACCGCGGTGCGTGAGCCTCAACTCGGTGCCGGTCGCCACGCGATGCAGCGTGAATGCCGCCATCGAGAACACGCCTTCGGGGTAGTCGTCCTCACGCCAGGCCCGCACCACGCGAACCGGCGGAGCGAGATCGACGACGATGCCGGTACCTTCGCCCATGCGGAAGGGCCGACCCACCTGCTCGGCCTCCGTCACGAGCAGTTCGTATACGTCGGAGGGCTCTGCCCGGAAACGAACCTTCTGCGAAATCGTCTTGCACATGGCGTCCTCGACCGTCTTGCTTGCGACGCGGCCAGTGTGCCTCGCGATGGTGTCTCGCGCAATCGTTCCGGGCGTTCACGACACGAGTACCGCCGATCCTCCAGCCTGCCCGCGCGCCCGGGCAGCCGCGACTTCGACTACTCGGCGCGCAGCGCGCGCCAGGGATCGATCCTCCTCGCGCGCCGCGCTGGCAGCCATGCCGCGACGAGTCCGACCGCGACGAGCAGCAGCGTGACGATCGTGAACACGATCGGGTCTGTCGGCGTCACGCCGAACAGGAAGCGCTGCAGCACGCGGGTCATGCCGGCGGCGCCGACCAGACCGACGACAACACCGACGCCCACGATGCGAAGCGCACGGGCGAGCACGAAGCGAAGCACTTCGCGACGGTCCGCACCGAGCGCCATCCGCACGCCGATCTCGCGGCGACGCTGCGTCACCGTGTACGCCATCAAGCCATAGATGCCGCACGTGGCGATCAGCGTCGCGCTCAACGCGAACAGCACCAGCACGAGCGTCCTGAAGCGCGGAGCCGCCACCGATGCCGCCACCGCCTCGTCCATTGTCGCCGTGGCCTGGATCGGCAGTTCGGGCGCGACGCGCCGAATCTCCGCGCGGATGCCTTCGGTCACGCTGGCCGGTGTCCCTGTGCGAGCGACGAACGACACGAACCGCACCAAGCCGCTGCGCTCCTGCTGGAACGGGGCATAGATCATCGGCTTCACGTCCTGATCGCGGCTTCGCTGCCGGATGTCGGCAGCCACGCCCACGACGCTCAGCCACTCGCAGTCCTCGCACAGGCGCACCCGACGGCCGAGCGCTGCGCCCGGGCCGCCCGGAAAGTACTCGCGCGCGATGCGCTCGCTGACGATGGCCACCTTCGGCGCCGTGGCCGTGTCGCTGGAGGTGAACTCGCGGCCGGCCAGCAGCGGAATCCCCATGGTCTCGAAGTAGGCCGCGTCGATCTTCGGCGTGCCGGCGAAGATCTCGGGCTTCGGCTGTCCCTCGATCTCGAAGTCGGTCTGGATGAACATCATGCCGAACGGCGCCGAGTTGATCAGGCTCGCCGACTTGACGCCGGGCAGGTAGTGGATGCGATCGAGCACACCGCGCGCAAAGGCGTGAATGCGTTCGGGATCTTCATAGAGGTGCTCGGGCAGCACCACCTTGACGGTCTGCACGACGCCGTCCCGGCCGTCGGCTTCGAAACCGGGCGACACGGACGTGAGGCGCACGAAGCTGTGAACGAGCAGCCCCGCGCCGATCAACAGGACGAGCGTCATCGCAATCTGTCCCGCGACGAGCAGCGTCCGCAGCCGATCGCCCTGGCGGTCGCTCGTCGCACGCGTTTCGCTGGCGTGCAGGGCGTCGCTCTCACCGAACGCCGCTCCGCCTACGCGCAGCACCGGTACCAGCCCGACGACGAGCGTCGAGACGAACGCCAGGCCGAGGCAGAACACCATCACCCTCGCATCGAGGACGATGCTTCCCAGGCGCGGCAGCACTGACGGGGGCACGAGAGGAAGCGCGACATGGAGCGCGACCCGGGCAAGTATCACGCCGAGCACCGCGCCGATCAGCGACAACACGACGGCCTCGGTCAGCAGTTGTCGCACGATGCGCCGGCGCGCCGCACCGAGAGCCATGCGGACCGAGAGTTCGCCACGGCGCCCGCTGAGGCGCACCATCTGCAGGTTTGCGACGTTGACGCAGGCAATCAGCAGCACGAACGACACGGCCGCCAGCAGGATCAGCAGGAGCGTGCGCACGGCGGTCGTGCCGTGCTCCTGCAGGCCGACGACGCGCACACGCGATGGCGTGCCGGCCGATCGTGCCCCTTCCATGGCGACGGCACCTTCACTCGCTGCGGCAACCGACGGGTCGTTCACGAGCGCCGTGAGTTCTTCGTCGACACGCTCCTGCGCCACGCCGGGCTTCACGCGGCCGAGGAGCGTGAGGAAGGCGCTGGTCCCGTCATCCCCGGGCCAGCTATTGGGCAGGAAGACCTCCACTTCGGGCAGCACGAACCCGCT